>DMYM01000197.1 GCA_003483645.1 Verrucomicrobiales bacterium | reverse complement strand
CCAGAATAAGGACTGAAAGCGGGTAAGCTCGTAAGGACTTTGTGAAAAATTTCACAAAGTCGGAAGTAATCCCCGACCGATGTGGCAACGGTCCCGGTCCGGCCAGAATTGAGGTATTTTTTCGGATCCAGGGCATTATTTAAGAAATCCTAAGTATTGCCACGGCAGTGCCCCTTTGAGAGAATATCTCCAAGTTCTGATTTTCATGGATTACTCGATGCGCTGCTTTTACTCGCCGGAGTTCTATCTGGAGCTCCCGGTGGATCACCCCTACCCGATGCAGAAATTCCGCCTTTCGAAGGAGATGCTTCTGGAGAAGGGAACGGTCAGACCGGAAGACATCGTGGAGGTGCGGCCTGCGGCCACCCACGTGCTGGAGCGGGCTCACACGCCGGCCTACCTGCAGAAAATCTATCGCGGCCAACTTGATCGCAAGGAGCAGATCCAGCTGGGCTTTCCCCTCACTCCCCAACTTTACACGCGGAGTGCTATCGAGGTGGAAGCCACCCGCCTGGCCTGCGAAGCGGCCATGCAGGATGGTGCTGCGGTGGTCCTCGCAGGAGGGACGCACCATGCCTTTCGCGAGCACGGCGAGGGTTACTGCGTATTCAACGACATTGCGGTGGCGATTCGCAGTCTGCAGATAAAGCACCCCGGCATCAAGGTGATGGTGGTGGACACCGACGCGCATCAGGGGAACGGAACCAACAGCTTGCTGGACAACGACCCCAATGTCTTCACTTATTCGATTCATGTGGGACGCAACTACCCCGTGCGTAAGGTGAAGGGATCGATGGACGTCGAGACCGTGCGCTACGTGGAAGGGGAGATGTACCTGAAGCAGTTGTTCTCCACCCTCGCCGCGGCTCTCGATGTCTTTGCCCCTGATCTGGTGATCTGGATTGCGGGGGCGGATAATCACCGCAATGACCAGTTCGGCCAGATGATGCTCACGGTGAAGGATATTCAACGGCGGGACGAGGTGATCCTGAGTGCCATGTTGCGCAATCGTATTCCGATGGCCCTGCTCTACGGTGGCGGCTACAACCGCCAGGCGGAGTACACCGCTAAACTGCACCGTAACACTGTGGTGACCGCCAAGCGCATCTTGGGCGAAGTCCGGGGTCTTGTCTCCTGAAGTCGTGCGTCGCATCGCGATTGTTGGAGCGGGGGCGGTAGGCGGTTATTATGGAGGAAGGCTCTCGACCGTGGGAGAAGATGTCTCTTTTCTGGTGCGTTCCGGCCTTGCGGACCTGCGGAGCGAGGGACTCTCGGTGGTGAGTCCGGAGGGCGATTTCCACCTGGCGACGCCACAGGTTTTCGGCAGTTCGGAGGAGATCGGCCCGGTTGATCTCGTGATAGTGGCCTGGAAGGCCACCGCCAACGGTTTCTACCAGGAGGTGATCAGCCCTCTGTTGCACGAAACCACCGTCATCCTGACGCTGCAGAACGGACTCGGGAATACCGAGTGCCTGGCCGAATTGTTTGGTGCGCAGCGGGTGCTGGGGGGGCTCTGTTTCGTTTGCATCAATCGCCTGGGCCCGACCCGCATCCGCCATCTCGCCGAGGGGTTGGTCACCATTGGTGAATTCGAGGGAGGGGAGTCCGCGCGTGTGCGGGACCTGGTAGCCCGTTTTCAGCGAGCGGGAATACAGTGCCGGGGGGTCGAGGACCTCATGCTCGCCCAGTGGGTGAAGCTCGTATGGAATGTCCCTTTCAACGGACTTTGTATCGCGGAGGGAGGAATCACGACGGCAGATCTTCTTTCACGATCGGGCGGTGAAGGGGAGGTGCGAGCACTCATGGAGGAGGTCATTGCTGGAGCAGCTGCGCTCGGAACGGTGATAACGCCCAGCGTGATCGAGCACCAGATCAGTTCCACCCGCGAAATGGGGGACTACCGCCCGTCAAGCATGATCGATTACCTGGAGGGCCGGGGGGTGGAAGTGGAGGCCATCTGGGCGGAGCCCCTGCGACGGGCGCAGATGGGGGGCGCTCGGTTGCCTTGCTGGGAAAGCCTGCTGGAAGCGATCAGGAGGCGTCTTGCGGAGCGGGGCTGACGGGAGATTCAAGGTTGCCGTCGCTGTCCGGGTTCTCTCGGTCATCTGCCTGTACGCTCTCAAGCGAACCCCCCTGCGGGAGATAGGGGAGGAGGAAGGCCTCGGCGAAATCGTAGTGGTCGGCGAAGTCCTCGCGAGTGTCGGAGTCCTGCTTGCCGAACATCCCTTCCTCGATCAGCTCAAAGACCATGTCGCCTGCGTCCGAGCAGGTATGGACACCCCACTCCCGCAGCAGGGTGAAAGCCATGGGGCCAAACTCCTGGAGAGCGTGGTCGCGGAATCCATGAAGCAGCTCCTCTCCACTCACGTGTCGCTCTTCCCCGCTTTCTTCGCGGGTGCGTTTCAGAGTGAAATCCAGTGCCTCCTTGAGGAGGAAGTAGGCCTCTGCATCGAACCGCTTTTCGCGCTCGAGAATATTTTCAACGGCAGTATCGAACCGCAAGGCCTGCATGGGTGGAAGGGTAGGGGGATTGGATGGGTTGCAAAGTTGAAAACCCTACGGCATGAGGTTCAGAGCCATGCGCTGAATGGTCTTGTGCACTTCCTTGCGGATTACCTCCAGTCCGTCAAGGCGGCTGGGTTTGTCATGACCCACCCACACGCAGATGGCATGCATGGATCCGAAGGAGACGCCCCAGACATCTGTTTTTGCAGGATTGATCCCAACCATGAGGCGGGGTTCCCCACCGGGGAACTGCATGGTCAGGGCAGCCCTGGTTGCGTGTTCTGCGAACATCGACTTGCTCGATGGTTCGATGGAGAGAATGGGGTTGGACCCGGAGTCGCGCAGATCCCGGAGGAAGTGAGTGCGGGGCCGTTGTCCGGACCGGGTGAGAGTGGCGACCGCGGTCACAACTTCAAGTGGGGTGGCACTTACGCCTCCCCGGAACAGGTCATCACCCTGGAGGAACGGTCCCTCAAATCCGAATCGCTCGGCAAGGCGAACGAGGTCTTCGCTCCCGATATCCCGTCCTGTGCTCAGCGGTTGCTCGAACCTTGGTTG
Source organism: Verrucomicrobiales bacterium (assembly GCA_003483645.1). Lineage (GTDB taxonomy): Bacteria > Verrucomicrobiota > Verrucomicrobiia > Verrucomicrobiales > Akkermansiaceae > Roseibacillus_B. The sequence continues at coordinate 9,187 of DMYM01000197.1, read as the reverse complement.
CAATCCGCGTTCCTCGGCGGCGGCGTAGATGAAAGGAGTGAAGATGTCTCCGAGATCACGCCGGGCGTCGAGGGCACGGTTGAACGAGGTGCTCTCGGTTGCTCGTCCTCCCACGATTCCGCGAATGCCTCCGGACTGCGCATTGATGCAGATAGCAGCCACCTGTGGGGCGTTCGGGATTCGCTTGAGAAGGTCGGCCGTTTCCGATTCCAGGAGCTTCTGCATGCCGGAGTGGATCGTGCTGCGCAGGCGCAGACCCCCATCGCGAATTTCCCGGTCATCGACGAGTTCCTCGAAGTGGCGCCGCACTGCCTGCAGGGCGGGGTTGCCTCCGGGAGTTTCCTGCCGGGAGCGCAGTCCCAGTTCGCTATCCCTGATTTTTTCCGCTTCGGCATCGGAGAGATCACCCTCCTGCACCATCCGGGCGAGGACCTCATCCCGCTGGTAAACCGCTTTTTCAAGAGCACGCAGGGGGGAGCAGGCATGCGGGGCACGGATGATGCCAACAAGAAGGGCGCACTGGTTTTCGCTGAGATCGGTTGCGCTCACTCCGAAGTAACGGCGGGAAGCCTCTTCCAGTCCGTGGCAACCGGAACCGAAGTAGATCCGGTTGACGTAGGCGGTGAGAATGTCGTCCTTGGAATAGGAAGCCTCGATCCGCAGGGAGATGGCGATCTCAATAAACTTGCGGTGCAGGTTTTTCTCGCGCAGGGCGAAGCTGTTGCGAGCGAGTTGCATGGTCAGGGTGGAGGCGCCCTGAGTAAACGACCAGTCTCTGGCATTGACCATGGTGGCCCGGATCAGACCCATGATATCCACCCCGTGGTGGGTGTAGAAGCGTTTGTCTTCGCGGGCCTGCAGGGCTTTCACAAAGAACCCCGGGATTTCCTCACGAGTGATGAGACGGCGGTTCTCGCCGTGCAGGGTGGCAAGTTCCTGTGCCTCTATGTCGAAGATGACCGAACGTTCGGGCATCTCCTTGATCTCCTTGATGTCGTAGCGCAAGGAGAGCATGAAGTAGGACAGGGATACCAGCAACAGGATGAAGAACGCAATGACTCCGCAGCGGAAACCGGTGTGAATCACTCGCTGCAGCCAGCGCGGAATCCAATTGGGGAGCCGCGAGGTGCGCATGGCTGGTTTCCAGTTGGGGTCGTCCCCGGGTTTCTCCCCGGGGGTGCCGTCCAAGGTCTCTTCCGGTTCGAGGTCGACTTGTGCCTCCTGGTCCGGTCCGGAGGGGGGAGACCCGCTCCAGTCACCTATGCGGCGGTTCCTCCGGGTTGGTGAATGGCGGGGCACGGGAGAGGATGGGGTGGAGAGCTAAGGCAATGGAAGTTCGCCGGAGCGTCGTTTGCGGGTTACTCGACTGGAATGGCGCGACCGGCAGGGGACTCCTCGACCGGAAGAGCCTTCAGCGGATGCCTGGGGCAGAAGTCGTTGTCGGCGGGAGCGAGATCGATCGGGGTGGGATCATTGTAGGCGGTCTTGGTTCGTTCGCATCCGGGAGTGGCACGTTTTCCGGAAGAACGACAGAGACGACACTGCTTGATCGCCACGGGAGGTTTGATCTCGGAGAATTCGTAACGGCCGAGCCGGTCGGCAGTTTTCATGACCCGCACCCACACCGGGAGGGCGAGGTCTGCACCGTAGCCGCCGGGGACGATGGGCCGGGGTTGATCGAGGCCGACCCAGACTGCGCAGGTGAGGGAGGAAGAGTATCCCACGAACCAGGCGTCCAGGTATTCATCGGTGGTGCCTGTCTTGCCGCCGGCGGGGGGTTGGAATCCCAGTTTGCGGCGCATGCTGGAAGCGGTGCCGGAACGGGTGGCATCCTCCAGGATGGTGGAAGTGGTCCAGGCCGAACCCTTTTTTTCGACAGCCAGGTAGCCGATGGGTTTGTGCACCCAGAGTTCGTTGTCATTACGGTCGAGAATCCTGCTGACGAAGTGCGGACCGTAGCGGGTGCCGCCGTTGGGAAAGATGGTGTAGGCGCTGGCCACCTGCTCGGGGGTCGCTTCCCAGGCGCCGAGGTAGGAGGATGCCTTGCCCGGGATCTGCATGGCGAAGGACTGGTGGGCCACCGAGCGGACGTTCTCCATGCCTGCATAATTGCCGATGCGCACCGAGGAGGTATTTCGCGAATCCATGAGTGCCTGCTTTGCGCTGATGCTCTTGAAGTACTTTCCGTCCGAGTTCCTTGGATCCCAGTTTCTGGGGGCATACTTGATCTGTCCCGGCTTGATCCGTGAGTCGTCGATGTAGGACTCCGGGCGCATTCCCCGGTCGAAGGCGGCCAGGTAAACGAAAGGCTTGAATACGGAGCCCACCTGCCGCCTGGCGTGGAGGGCCCGGTTGAACTTCGACTCGTCGGCGTCACGACCACCCACGATGCAGCGTATCGCTCCACTCTGGTTTTCTACCACTACCACCGCCCCCTGAAGGTAGTCGGGCGCTTGGCGTTGCATGGCGGGCTTTGCCTGCCAGCGCGTGCGGGTGTTGTGACGGTAGCCCGGGCGGCGCTCGATTTCGCTGAGTCTGGAATTGAGGTGACGCTCGGTGGCTTCCTGAAGGTCCCTGTCGATGGTGGTGATGATCTTCAGTCCTCCCTGTTTGATGTATTTCCGGTCGAGGTGGCGCTCGATATCCCGCCGGATTGCATCCATGGCGTAGCTTCCTTCGATGATGCGGCGGTTCCTGGGGCGAATGTGCAGGGGTTCCGCCTTGGCCCCGGTCGCTTCGGCTTCAGTGATGAATTCGTGTTTCACCATTGAGTCGAGAGTGGAGTTCCGCTCGAGCTTGGTTCCGTCCTCGTCCTCAAATGGTGAAAAGGCGTTTGGTGCGCGGATGATCCCGGCCAGCATGGCCGATTCCGAGAGCGTCAGGTCCCTGGCAGACTTTTCAAGGTAGGCCCGGGAGGCCGCTTCCACGCCATGAATGGATCCACCCCAGAAGATGAGATTCATGTAGTGCTGCATGATCTCGTCTTTCTCGTAGTTGGCCTCGATGCGGAAGGCCAACGCGATCTCGAGGAACTTGCGGTCGAGAAGTTTCCATTTTGGTCCGTGGGTCGGCAGGCGATAGGCGTTGCGCGCCAACTGCATGGTGAGAGTGGAAGCGCCCTGGGCGAAATGACCGCGCCTGATATTCTCCACCATGGAGCGGGCCATCCCACGCGGGTCAACTCCCCAGTGCTGGTGAAAACTCTTGTCCTCCCGCGCGAGGAGAGCCATGCGGAAGTGAGGGGAGATTTCCTCCAGATCGACCACGTAGCGGTGGGCACCGTGCAGGCGTCCCAACTCTTTCATGTTCCGGTCATAGATGATGGAGCGTTCGGGCATTTCAGCCACCGTTTTCATCGGGTAGCGCAGAGACCGGACGAAATAAAAGACTGCTCCCAGGAAGAGGAGGGCGGCCACGGCACAGCCCGAGTAGGCCACTGTCTGAAGGGGGAGTCGGAGGAAAATCGGCCAGTTTTCCACGATCCTGTTGATGAGCAGGAAGGGCCAGAAACAGAAGACGAAGAGCGGGCTGTGCTTTTTGCGGACTGCTTTCTTGCGCTTGGGGCCGGAACCTCGGGCCATGCCTGTCCGGCGCGCCCGCTTGCGGGGTGCCTTGCGCCGGGACGAGGGAGATCGTCGGCGTGCGCTCGATTTCTTTTTTGGTCTGCGGCTGGCCATCCCGGGAACGAACGGGGCCTGAGGTTAGGTGATGATGGACTAGACGTTGTATTCGGACTAAAAAATGCCGCATCTTCCGCCAGACGAAAACCACGGGCATTGACGCTTAGGGTAAAAGAAGCATATTTCACCGCGATGAGAGTAGCAAGTGTTCGGCCCACAATTGCTGGATTTCTCGCCTTTACAGGGATCCTCGTGAACGAGGTTCCGGCAGAGACGCCGGTTCAGAATCTGGCTCAGCTCAAGGCACTGCAGAGCAAGGTTGAAGATGTGATCGAGATGGGACTGCCTGCAACTGTTTCACTCTTTTCGGAGAAGAGCGAATCTTCCGGCAGCGGCGTAATAATTTCCAGGGAAGGATTGATCCTGACTGCCGGTCATGTTGTAGAGGGACTGGAAGAGGTTACGGTGGTCTTTCCAGGCGGCAAGCAGGCTCGCGGCAAAGTACTGGGATCCAATCGTTCCAAGGATGCGGCCATGGTGAAACTCCAGCAGGGGGAGGAATGGCCTTTTATGGAGCTGGGCGATTCCGGGGCCGTCAAGGTGGGTGATTTCGTAATCTCGCTCGGCCATGCCGGAGGATACGATGCGCTACGCACGCCACCGGTGCGCTTCGGACGGGTGGTGGCCCTCAATCCGCTGGGATTCATTGGAACCGATTGCGCCCTCATCGGAGGAGATTCGGGCGGTCCGCTCTTCGACCTGGAGGGCAAGGTGATCGGCATTCACTCCTCCATCGGGGCCAGCCTGATGTCGAACAACCACACCGGGGTGCAGAATTTCAAGGCGGACTGGGCACGGCTTGAGAAAGGGGAGACCTGGGGACGGCTGACCATGAATCCGCTGATGAATCCCGACCGACCTGTCATCGGGTTCAACGTGGCCGGGGCGGTTCCCGGTGGGGTGCAACTGGCGGAGGTCCATCCCGACTCTCCCGCCGAAATGGCTGGGATGCGGCGTGGCGATGTAGTTGTCAGCATTGACGGGCAGCAGGTGAAGAGCCTGCGGGAGTTGCAGGGCATACTCTCCAGGCACGAACCCGGGAACGAAGTGGAACTGGCCTTCACGCGGCGGGGGGAAAGCATGTCCTGTAAACTGAAACTGGCCCGCCTTGCTGATGTGATGCCTGAACCGAAATAAGCACCACCGTCAACGCAATCAGTGATGAAAGTTCCTGCCTCTACCTTGTTGTTTTCCATTGCCCTCCTGCCGCTGGCCTCCGCCCAGTTGTCCGAGTCGTCACCGGAGGATCGCGCCCTCCTCACCGAACAGGCAGGGGCTCTGTTCAAAGCTCTCGTGCCCGCGGTGAAGAACGTATCCTCCGGTTCGGTGGAGGTGCGTGTCTGGCGCAAGCGAGTGGGATTTGGAACCGTTGTCGGTGCCGGCAGGGTTCTGACCAAGTGGAGCGAAGTGCGTCGTGACGTGCGCAGCCTGAGTTGTCGGACGGGTGACGGAAGGTGGTTGCCCGCAGTGGTGAGTGGAGTCTATCCGGATGCCGACCTCGCGGTTATGGAAGTGGAAGGGCTGAAGGCGGATCCTGTGCAATTCGCCGACGAGAAGACGCTGAAGCTGGGGAGCTTTCTGGCTCTCTCGCGACCGGATGGGGAAGCTGCGGCGATGGGCGTGGTGAGTGTATTGCCGCGCAGTCTGCGCAGTTCCGACCGGGCCTTCCTCGGAATCGTGATGGATCTTGAGTTCAAGGGACCTGGTGTCCTCGTGCGGCGGGTGGAACCCGGGACCGGCGCTGCCGCTTCAGGGCTCAAGGCCGGCGATGTCATCCTGCGCGTGATGGATCAGAAGGTGAACGGCAGTTTTGAGCTGGGGACCGTCCTGCAGCGGCTGGAGCCCGGGCAAAAGGCCGAGATCGTCTACAAGACTGCTGAAAAGCAGGAAGTGGCAAATGTCGAACTGGGGGGACGGCCACGTGCTCCGCGTATCCCCTACAGCCGGATGGAACAGATGAACAGCATGGGCGGACACCGCTACAGCGATGTGAAGGATGGCTTCCGGGATGTTATCCAGTCCGACATGCAACTCGATCCGGAGGACTGTGGAGCACCCGTGATCGACCTCGACGGCCGTGCTGTTGGGATCGCCATTGCCCGTGCGGGGCGCATCAAGTCCTTCGTCATTCCGTCCTCCGGGATCAAAAGGATCCTCGCCATGGAACCGGCCAAGCCGCAGCTGCAGCCCGGGGATCCCGTTGAGCGCACGCGAAACCGCGAATTCGAACCCGGGGACGAGGACCCCTTTGAACTGATGCGCCGAAAGATGGAAGAAATGCGGCGCCTGAAGGAGGAGATTGAGGAGAAGGACAAGTGAAGAGTCTTGGAGATGCGGGGATTGGTGATTGAGTCGTTGGGGAATTGGGTTCTCCCTTGGGAGTGATGCAACTCGATGGTCGCCTGTTTCTTTTTCCACGCATGAAGAGCGGGCTGTTGCCCTTGCTTCTCCTGGTCGCTGGAATCCCTGTTTTAGCCTCCGCCGATGGGTTCAATCCACACAAGGTGGTGAAGGCCTTTCCAGCCATTACCGATCCCAGAATCGTGACAGTTGACGAGGCCGGGCGATTTGTAGAGGGGAATGAACTGGTACTTGGAGTGGTGATTGGGAAGCAGGCCCGGGCCTACCCCCTCAATATGCTCACGAACCCAACCCGTGAGATCATCAACGACAGGCTGGGAGGCAGTGCTATCGCGGCCACCTGGTGACACCTCTGCTTCAACGGCATAGTCTATGCCAGGACAGTCAAGGATCGCGAACTCAACTTCCAGGTTTCCGGCCTGCTCTGGAACCGCAGTCTTGTCATGCGCGATGTGGAGACCAATTCGCTCTGGAGTCACCTCCTTGGCAAGGCCATGCGGGGGGAGTTCAAGGGGACCGAGCTCAAGATTCTGCCCGGCGTGATGACCACCTGGTCCGAGTGGTGCCTGCGCCATCCCCGGACAACCCTGCTGGGCATGTCGCGTACGACACGAAGCTATCGTGAGGCCGTCTGGAAGAAATCCAGGCGGTTTGTTTACGGTGTCCATCTTGGTGCGGGGCGTCCCTCGCCCGCGGTATCGCTGAAGCGATTGCAGCAGGAATCTGTATTCAACTTCGAGTCCGCCGGGCATGTTGTGCTTATCACCGCCGGCGAGAAAGGAGTGCGTGCCCGTGCCTTTAATCGCAAGCTCAAGGGCGAGATTCTTGTCTTCTCGGCATCGGGAAAGGGAGTCATGACCGATGACCGGACTTCCTCCCGCTGGGATGTGGTCACCGGTGAATGCCTGGGAGGGAAGCTGAAGAGCACGGTGTTGTCGGTCCTTCCCGGAACGATCTCGTTTCGCACCGCCTGGGAAGCGTTTTTCCCGGAGGGCAGGATCGTGGAGTAGCTCTTGGGTGCCGGGATCTCTTCCGCTGCCGGTTGTGCAGCATCAGTCTAATGCTTTCGCTCGACACTCACTCGCTGAACTGGCGCTGTGCAGTGAAGGGCGGAGCGTCTTGCTCCAAGCGTCACTTGTCAGCACCTTCGGGTTGCGTGCCGGGCTCTTGCTCAACGCTATTGGCTGCTCCTGTGCGGGAGGTCTGCTCGCGAAGCCGGGTAAGCTGTGAACGCAGGGTGTCCCGTTCCTTGAGGACGGCCTCCATCTGTGCGGCAGTAGGGGCGCCCGCAAACTGTTGCTGGAGGGACTGGAGCTGGCTCTCGGCGGCATTGGACCGCGTGCGGGCGACATCGAGCTGTTGCTTGAGAGTGGCGTTATCGGCGGAGTTGTTGGTCTCGGTGGCGAGTTGGTTGCTGAGGGTCCGGACGGTGGTCTGTGACTTTGCAAGATCACTCTGAACCTTGTTCAACATGGCCTGGAGCCGGGTGACCAGTCCGGCCAGTCTGGCGGAATCGGTGGAGAGGCGATTGGCCAGGCCCCGGGGGGTCTCCCCTCTGGAGGGCACCGGGCTATTTCCGGAGCCCAGAGATTTCTTCCTTTCCTCCAGTTCCTCACGGAGCCTTGTAATTTCCGAGGTGCCGCCCCCGAAATCGTTGCTGCCCATCTGGAGGATGATCAGAAAGAGGAGGAGGACCACCGCACCCAGGATGAGACCCATGACTGCTAACACTTTCTTCCTGACAATCCGGACCCCGATGAGGTTCTGGTTGCCAGTGGCGGTGGGAGAGGAGGACTCCGGAGTAGCCGAGGTCGCGGAGGGACTGTTGGAAGGGTCGTCGTTCATGCGAATGGCGGCTGGGATTTCTTCCCGGCCTGCTCTTGAGAGGAAGAAGGGACTTCCTAGCCCCGAATGTGAACAAGTGCAAGGGTGGGAGTGCACTCCTGAGATCGCCGGGGAATCAAACCACGTCCAGTAACTCACGGGGATGTTCGACGAGGAAGGCGGGAGCCTCCCGGGCCAGGGACTCACGGGAGTTGAACCCCCAGGTGACCGCTACTGCTTTCACCCGGGCCCTGCGCGCGGCCTGGAGGTCGCGAATCTCGTCGCCAACATAGAGGATCTCCTGAGGATTGAGGGAAAAGGTGCGGGCAATGGCACGCAGGTGCCTGGCCTTTCCACTGAGTTTCCCGATGCTGCTGATGAAGGTGAACTGCTCGCGAAGGTTGTGGGCGTCGAGAAAGGTCTCTATATTTTCCGTCAGGTTGGAACTGAGGATGCCCATGTGCTCTGATCGATCCCGCAGGGCAGGGAGAACCTCCCGGACGCCTTCGATGAGGGGCAGTTTTCTGATCCGGTCACGGAGGCGGTGCATGGCGGTGACGAGATGGAAGGGCGCCTTGCGCTTGGGAATACCAAGGTGACTCAGGAGGCGTTTGGTGTCGAGGTTACGCAGTTCCTCCACATCTTCCGGGTCGATCACGGTATAGCCGTGTTCCCGGGCGAGGTCATTGTAGATCTTCAGTCCCTCGCCGAGGGTATCGGCCAGGGTGCCGTCGAAGTCGAAGATGAGGCAACGATTCAACGGACGGTTCATTTCATTCTCACTACGATTTCTCACACAGGGGCAGGTTGGGATCGATGTCTTCACTGAAGTTGCCATGTCGGCCCACTTGCAGGTTCATCAGACCGGCAAAGGCAATCATGGCTGCATTGTCGGTGGAGAAGCGTGGAGGGCAGGCGAGGAACTCAAACCCGTTCTCCCGGCAGGTCGCAGCCAGGGCGGAGCGGAGGGATCCGTTGCAGCTCACTCCTCCGGAGAGCGTGATCAGGTTGCAACCGGTTTCATGGGCGGCACGCAGGGACTTGCCGACGAGGACATCGATGACGGCCTGTTGGAAGGAGGCACAGAGATTAGGAAGCTCGTCTTTGAGATTTTCAATCTTTGGCAGAGTGTAGCGCACTGCGGTCTTCAGGCCGGAGAAGGAGAAGTCGAACCCCCGGGGCATGGAACGTGGAAATTCATAGGCCGTGGGGCTGCCATGCTTCGCGTGCTTCTCAATCTCGGGACCACCGGGATAAGGAAGACCGAGAAGGCGGGCCACCTTGTCAAAGGCTTCGCCTGCGGCATCATCGATCGTGCGGCC
>DMYM01000271.1:3558-8514 GCA_003483645.1 Verrucomicrobiales bacterium | reverse complement strand
TCTTCCTCCTTGGGCTTCTCTTCCGCATCAGCCTTCGGCTTGGGCTTGGCCTTCACCTTCGGCTTGTTCTCCTCCCGGTAGCGCAGAAAAAAGGCGTAGTCGGAAGGCAGCACCTTGCCGCTACCGAGGGATTTCTTCCAGAGATCGCACATGGCGAGCCCCTCCTGCAGGAGGAAATAGCCGGGGGAATTCGGATCCTCATCCTCCGTCCCCCAGAGCTGGATGGCCAGCTTCACCTCTTCGTTGGCCTTGATGATGCGCAGGCAGGCCAGGGTCGCCGCCTGGGTGAGTTCTTCCGAGGCGGTGTAGTCCGCGGTGAACGCCCCGTTGAAGGCGATCAGGGCGTCGGTATCGCGGCCCAGGCCTTCGAGAGCGAGTCCGTGGCAGTATTTGATCTGGGCCAGGTGTTCTCCAACCCACTTCTTCTTCTCCAGGACCTCCACCGCCAGGGCATCGAGGCGGGACCAGCTCTTGGTGCGCACCGCATTCCAGACGGCATAAACCTCCAGCTGGTTGCGCTGGTGTTCCCGGGCCAGGGACCCGAACTGGTAGACGTCGAGCAGCTTCTTGAGGCTCTCCAGGTCAAACATCTTGCGGCAGGTCTCCAGCTCGTAGAATCCTGCCAGGGTCCCGTAGTTCCCCTTGATGTTGTCGAGCTTGTCGAAGGCTTCCTTGCACGCCGCGAATTTTTCGCGGGCGCCCCGGTAATCGCGACTTTCATAAAGCTCCACGGCCTCCTTGAAGATGGGAGGCTCGAAGAAATAGACCGATTTCACGTCTGAACGTTTGATCCGGTTGCGGTTCAGGCTCTGCGGGGTGGTCTTGTACTCGATCTGGGTGGAACTGGCGGCCGTGATCCACACTTTCATGATGTCGTCCTGCTTGCTCACCGGCTCGGTGTAGCCGATGAGGGACAGAGCATCCGCGGCAGGAAGCCTGATCACGGAGACAAACAGGAAGATGATGCCGAGAATCAGTTTTTTCATTGTTTCATTCAGTTGAGTGTTCGACAGCGACGACGGACGGGAACCTACCTCCCCTTCTTTTTCTCCTCCACGATCTTGGTGACCGAACTATCGTCCTCGTAGCGCTGGACGAGGTCCTTCACCTGCTCCCAGAGCTTCTTTTCCTCGTCCTTCATCTGCGCGAGAAGGTGCTCCGTCGAATCACGGAACTTGTAGCCGATTTCATACGCCTGCTGGCGGTCCTCCCCGGTGTTACGCTCCCAGACCAGTTCCATCACCCGCTTTATGGAGGGGGCGGAAACCCGGATAAGCCCGGTGTAGCCGGCCCACGTATTGTTGTAGGATGAGATGGCATCCTCCCGCATTCCGCGTTTGTCGTAGGACTGGCACAGCATGAACGAAACCTCAGCCGCATAACGGCGGTAACCCTCGGTCGTAAGGTATTCCTTCGCGCGGGTGGTCACGTCCTCCCAGTCCTTCTTTTCCCTCAGAATCTCAACGATGCGATAGAGGGCCCTTTCCTGTTGCTTCTTCTGCGGGGCATTCTTGAAGACGTGCTCCAGGCTTTCTACTGCCTTCCCCTTCTCAGTCGGGCTGTCAGAGTTTCCGAGGATATCGGCCAGCCCGAAGTTGGCATTGAACCGGTAGGACTGGTCCTCGCGGCCCGCCACTGCGTTGTAGTAGGACAGGGCGGCCCGGGGCGTTCTCGTCTTTTCCCGCAGGTAGTCGCCAAGGCGCACGAGCACGTAGTTGGTGAGCTGGGAGGGCTGGAACTCGTCCTTCAGATCGCGGAAAAGAACGGCAACCATGGCATCCGCCAGACGCTGATCGCCGGGGTTCTCCTCTTTGTTGGCCTTCTTGCTCTTCTCCTCAAACACCGTGATGAGTGCGATCCGCAGGAGGGCTTGGGCTTCCTTGTTGCCGGAGTCGATACCGGGGAAGTTGTAGTAGTGCTCCTTGAGCTCGTCCTCGCTGTGGTTCTTCAGATAGGACCGGGTGTAGGAATTGATGGCCTCCTCCAATCCGAAGGCCCCGGCCACGGCCGCGAGTTCTGCAATCACTCCCTGCAACCGCTCAAGGGCTTCCTCTTCACGGCCCACCACCGTGAGGGGATGCACCCCGGCCACCGCGGTCTGCGCCTTGAAGGGCGAGTCCGACCCATGGTCCTTCCAGAACTCGTCATAGTAGGGAACGGCGTCCTTCACCCGCGAATTCTCTTTCTTGCCCCGCTTCTCCGGACCCAGAAGCCCCACCAGGTAGAACAGGGACTCGCCTACCACGATGGTGTTCTCACGGCGCTTGGCGAGCTCCATGGCCTTCTTGTAGTAAGTCTCGGCCGGATCCCACTCTTCCTGCGTCTGAAGGACGTTGCCCTTGAGGTTGAAGGCCATGTCCATGATGTCGCTGTTGGGAAACTCGCTCTCAAGGCGGTTGAGCTTCACGAGGGCGGGATCGAGCTCGTCCTCGGCAAAATGGCAGTTGGCCCGGTCATACAGCGCAAAGGGCAGATAGATGTTCTTGCCCGGATCCGGATACTTGGAGAGAAAGGAGTCGAGGAGTTCGGCCGCCTTGCCCCAGTATTGAAGCCGGGAAAGATTTGACCCCTGGAAGTACAGCGCCGCCATGCGGAACTGGCTTTTCTCGTACATCTCCACGTGCTCGTCGAGATACTTGCGGGCCTCATCATACTTCCCGGTGTAGTAGTAGCTCCCACCCAGAACGTGCAGGCAGATGTCATGCTGCTTGGAGGGCGAGGCCAGCTTGGGCAGCATGATCGTGGCCACCTCGATGCACTTCTCATACTCCCCTTCCATGAAGAGGCTGGTCAGCATCATGCTGCGCACCGACTCCACGTGCTTGCTGTCCGGGAAAGTTTTCAGGAAGAGGCTCCCGTATTTCTCGGTCACCAGCACTTCCCCGATAATGGCGGAAGTTCGCACCAGGTTATAGAGATACTCCTCGCGTTTCTTCGATTTGTTGTAATAGAGCTCCAATTGCTCGTAAGCCGCGAAGGCGCCACGCACGTTCTTGTGTTGTTCGTGAATGTAGGCCGTGGCCGCGGTGGCGATCACCTCGTGAGGATCCCCGGAGCTCCACTGTCCGGTCAGTTCCTCCAGGTCAGCTTCGAGCACCTCCTTGTGGATCTGGCGGTTGCTTTGCGGCGGGTCCTGGAACTGGCGATCGACAATCCCGACCTGGGCCAGGCGGGCCGTGATGTCGTCGATGGAGGCCCTGGTACTGGGCACCAGGGCATAGAGTTCAAACGCGGAACGTTCCATCTCGGCCGCCAAGGCGTCCGCCGCCAGTTTCATGAAGACCGGAGCAAAGCTGTGCATCTTGAAGGGTTCCAGCTTGATGTCAGCCCGGTTCTTCCCGAGGAAATCCAGCAGGGCCTGCTCGTTCTCCTTCTCAATGACCGCTTCCACCAGAGCCTGGAACCCCACCATGATGCCCTCGTCGGGAGTGGGGAAGGTCTCCTTGTTGTCGATCGCGATCTCGAGGTTCTCAATCCCTCCCGGAATCTGGAAGAGCTTGAAGTGCGCCATCGCCATGTTCACGTAAAAGGCACCCCTCTGATACGTGTCACGCTTGGGGTCACGCTCCTGCAGGAATTTCTTGTACATCTTGATCGCAACTTCCCACTCCTGCGCACCGATGGCGGCGTCCCCCCACTTGAGAAGGGACTTCTTGTGGTAATGGTTGAAGCTCCCCTGGGTGGCCCCGTCCAGGCCCGCCGCCCCGGCATTCTTATTGGGGTACTTGGTATAGCACATCTTGAAGGACTGCATGGCCGCCTCCCATTGCTTGAGCTTCAGCTCGCAGTATCCCTTGTGGTACCAGAACCAGCCGAACTTCGGACCAAAGAGGGTCTTGGCCCGCCCGTCGTACTGCCCCACCGCCTTGGCGAGAATTGCATGGGCCTTGGCCCATTCCTTGGCTCGCATGGCGGTAAGTGAATTGGACCAGGCGGTATCGATCCCCCCCTGGGCGAACGATTTTTCCGGCAGACAGACCGAGGCGCAAAGCGCGAGAAGCCCGCACAGGATCCGGTTCTTGGTGAATTGAATCATGACGTATGGGATTTCTAGTCTGGGTTGATCTTCTCTCAAAAACCGGGCCCTCCGGCAAGGACACCAACGGACAAGTCGGGGTTTTCTTAGATCCTGCCCGGGGAATCCATCAGAAAATCGCTACGGCTGGGCGGCGTCGGGACAAACCTATACCCTATTCGTGCTGGTCGTCCTGGACCACCAGATCAGTAAAGGTGACCGTGGTAACATCGTGCTTGGCGAGGTGGTTGAGCACGTCGGATACCACCTGCTGCTCGGCCTCGGCCTCCACGTAGACCTGAACGAGGGGCTTGTTGTTGCCCGCCTTGGCTGCCGCCGCGTAAATCTCAAGGCGCTGATCCAGACGTGGAAGCGTGCGCTCGGCACCCTGCGCTTCCGTATCGAGCAACTCCTGGGCCGCCCCCACGTTGGCGTAGATGTGACCCTCGTTGCTGATCTTGATGAAGAAAGGCTGGATATCCGGCTGAGCCTCCGAGGGAGCAGCGGAGGGCAGGGCCATGCTGTTGTCTCGCTCCTTCTGCTTGATGGTGGTGGTCACCAGGAAATAGATGAGAAGCAGAAAGCAGACGTCAATGAGCGGAGCGATGCTCAGTTTGGGCTTGTCTTCCTCAAGGTTTGTGACGCGACGATGTCTGGCCATGGGGGCTCCTTGCTACACTAGTTGTTGGGGGACCAGAGGCTCACGAAAATGACTTCGTTGATTCCCGCGGCCGCGGCTGCGCGAATGACCCGGCGAACATAGGTGAAGTGCACCTTGCCATCTGCCCTCAGATGCAGGCGGGCCTTCGGGCCCTTGCCGTCCCACCGTTCCTTCTCCTTCTTGATGAAATCCATCATGTCCTCGTCGTCCGCGAAGACCTTCTTGCCATCCGCCATCCGGAAGCGCCCCTCACCGGCGTGCTCATCGCTGTAGACGTTGA
>DMYM01000271.1:633-3137 GCA_003483645.1 Verrucomicrobiales bacterium | reverse complement strand
GTGGCGTTGACGATAAAGAAGATGAGCAGCAGGAAGACCATGTCGATCATGGGCGACATGTCGACCTCCGTATCGTCATCCTGCTCCTCCTGGGCAGCACGCAGTTTCGTAGAGGACATCGTTGGGACTGATTGGTTGCCGGGGAACAGAGACGACCCCTGTCCGTTTAGACGGCAATCCCTTCCGGAATCTTAGCCAAATATGCGTCCTGGTTGACGGTCTGGATCGAGGCGTTGATCAACTCCTCGCAAGAGTGGTGAGACTCGGCCACCAGGTTGTTGAGTTTGTTCTTGAAGTAGAAGTAGGCGACCAGAGCGGGAATGGCGGTGAGGAGGCCCCAGAAGGTGGTGAGAAGGGCGATCTGAATATCGCCGGCCAGCTTGGCAGGGTCGGCGGCCCCAGTGGCACTCAGGGACCCGAAGGCGCCGACCATCCCGTAAACCGTTCCAAACAGTCCGAGCATGGGTGCTGCCTGCGCAATCAGGGCGATGTAGTTGATCCACACCATGTTCTTGCGGCTCTCATTGATGGTGAAATCTGCGATGGCATCCTCAACTCCATCACGTCCGAGATCCTCAGGCCTGGTGGCATCGATGTTGGGAAGGGAGTAGGCCAGCATGCGTCCGACATAACTGGGATGGGAAGCGGCAAGCTCGATGGCGGAACGCACGCGGCAGTTCATCATGTGATCAAGGAGGGCCGCCTTGAGATCATCGGGGCAGAACTTCGGCTTGGTGAGGTTGATGAAATTGAAGACGCTGAGGGCCAGCAGAGCGATAACTGTAAGGCCGATCAAAATCATTGGCCAGCCTCCGTCGAGAACCCATTTCTCAAGAGCATTCTTGTCCCCCTCCGCGGCCATGAGGGCGGGAGCCGAGACGACAAGCGAGGTGAGAACTAGCGAAAAAACGCTGAGAGGACGTTTCCTGGTTGTATAGATCATGATTGGTTCCGGATTCGTTGCGGGTGGCTGTATGGGAGGCGGGCGATTCTCCAAGGTGAAGAGGGCGAGTAAAGACTGGTTTTGAAAAAAAAATGCCTTGTGCCACCAAACTGGCTTCCCGCCTGCCTCTCCCAGCGATCAAAGGACGAATCCCTTAGAGTCAGGGCATTAGGTATTACCCGAATGAGGGGAGGGAGGACGCGCGATTCCCTCCAGTCCGGAGGGCTCAGTGCCCGGCCAGGAACCATTCTCTGGCCTTCTATGGCAGGCCCTGGAACCCGGAATCTGCCCTCTTCCCGGCAATTTGCCCGGGCCTTGCTCCTCATGCCTTCTTCGTCCGCACGGGCGACTTCCGACCGTGAAAAAGGGTGCGGCAGATCTCACAGATCATGCCGTCACATCCACGTGCCGTGCAATGCTGTCGGCCGTAGAAAATGATGCGCAGATGCACTTGGTTCCAGCTCTCCTCGGGAAAGAGCTTTTTCAGAGACTGCTCAGTATCGGCCACGTTTTTCCCACTGGCCAGCTTCCAGCGCTGAGCGAGACGGTGGATGTGGGTATCCACCGGAAAGGCGGGCACGCCAAAGGCCTGTGAGATCACCACCGAGGCGGTCTTGTGTCCGACCCCGGGGAGAGCCTCCAAGGCGGCCAAGGAGTCCGGGACCTCCCCTTCATGGTTCTCAACGAGGAGCCGGGAAAGTTCCGAGATCGCCCTCGCCTTGCGGGGCGCAAGTCCACAGGAACGAATGGCCGCCTGGATCTCCTCAACGGGTATGTCCTGCATTCTCTGTGGCGTATCCGCAAGGGCGAACAGCCCGGGGGTGACCTTGTTGACCCGCTCGTCAGTGCACTGAGCCGAGAGAAGAACCGCCACCAGCAGGGTGAAGGCATCCCGGTGATCCAGAGGAATCGGTGTCTCGGGATAAAGCTCCGCCAGACGCCGATGAACAAATTCAGCTCGCTCTGCCTTGGTCATGCATGGGCGAATGGGGACCCCATCAGAGGGAGGGCGTCTGGCCTCCCAGTCCGCCGCGCTGAACCACCCGGCCGCTGTTGATCTTGGCCATGGTGGCGTAATACATGCGCGCGCAATGTTCGTGCCTCGTGCGTCCACGCAGGAGGTTCGCGGTTCGCTCCCAGGATCCCCACCTGACAACATGGATCTCAGTATCACGAGTGGCCCACTTGCGCATAAGGCGCAACGTCGGGTGGTAGATGTCGATGGTGTTGGTGCCCACGAGGCCGGAACCGTAATCGTCCACCACGTAGACATGCGGCAGTCCCTTGATCCGGAAGATGGTGCCGACGGGGTAGCGGGACCAGTCGGCCGCCGCACTGCGAACCCGTCCGTATTTCAGAGTGGTCCCCATGGCGCTGAGGCGCCCCACCGCGCCCACTTCGTTCTCCTGGTGAGAGTAGGAGGTGGTGCGCACGTACCGATGACGGATGCTCTCGCTGAAATAGGTAGGCCGACCGTATTTGTCGACGGGGAGGGTCGCCGCCGCGGCTTTCACCGCCAGATCGACCTCCCCTGGCAGGAAGCCGGCCGATCGCGTGCTGG
>DMYM01000271.1:0-309 GCA_003483645.1 Verrucomicrobiales bacterium | reverse complement strand
TGGGGGACCAGCGTGTGGTTAACCAGGATGAGGACGAGCCGCTCAGCCCCTTGGCTTTCGCCTTGGAAAGAAGGCGGGGCTGATGACTGGCGGGCTGGAAAAAGCTACAGCTGGAGAGGGCTCCAAGAGCAATGGCGGCTGAAACCGCTTTCAAGAACAGGACTTTCATGACAACAGGCAAGGGGGTCTTGATTTATAGGAAAACCAAGTGGCAGCTTCCGCGTGTAATTATAGTCTAACGGAAATCTCTGGACAATTCTTTATTCGAAAAACCCATCATATTCGCCCTGAGATCCGAAGTATTCGATC
>DMYM01000451.1 GCA_003483645.1 Verrucomicrobiales bacterium | reverse complement strand
ACCCAGATCGCCCTCGACTATCCTACCACCGCCGAGGCCCTCGAGATGGCCGCCACGGCAGTGGAGGCCGGCTTCGACTGGTTGGAGGTCGGCACGCCCCTCGTCACCTGCCAGGGTCTCGCTCCCATCGGCGAACTGGTTCGCGCCTTCCCTGAGATGCCCGTGATCGTCGACTATAAGACCATGGACTCGGGTTTCAGGAATGTCCGGCATACCAGGGACCAGGGCGCCCATCTCATGACAGTCTGTGCCAATGCCTCCGACGCAACCGTCCGCTCCGCCATCGAGGAAGGAAGGAAGCTCGGCATCGGGGTGGTGGTGGACACCATCGGCTCCGCCGACAAGGCAGGACGGGCCAGGCAATGCCATGACTGGGGCGCGGACCTCGTCTATCTTCACTACAGCGCCGACGAACGACGTGCCGATCCGACCCGTGACTCCACCCAATGGCTGCCCTCCACTCTGGAAGCCACGACGGGTCCGGTGGGCGTGGCCACCTTCGGGGTGGAAGATGCGGTGCAGGCAGCCCGCATGGGGGCGGACTATTTCGTGATCGGTCATCCGCTCACTGAAGCCGACGACCCCCTCGCCGCCCTCACTCACTACGTCGAGGAAGTGAAGGCCAACTACCATCCCCGCCACTAGTCACAAACCCACACCATGTCCGATTCCAGAGCTGATCTTGCCCTCGTCAACTACGCCGCCGACCCCCTTAGCGTAGAGCTCCGGGAAATCCCGAAGGCAACCATCAGGCCGGACGAGGTTCTCCTTGAGGTGGCGGCGGTGGGCGTCTGTGGAAGCGATCTCCACATGTGGCAGGGCGGCATCAGCTGGGAAATGAACTACCCCGTGGTCCTTGGTCACGAGTTCTGCGGAGTCATCCGCGAGATCGGTGCCGACGTCAACGGGTGGCAGGAGGGCGATCGGGCCATCAGCGAAACTTCCGCAACCATTGATCCACACAGTCCCCTCAGCCGCCGCGGTCTCTACAACCTCGATCCCGCCCGGCAGGGCTACGGCGCCCTCGTGGACGGCGCCATGCGCAGCTTCGTTGCCGTACCTCAGCGCATCCTGCATCGCCTGCCCGAAGGAGTTCCCTTCGAGCACGCGGCCCTCACTGAACCGTGCTGCGTGGCCTACAACGCCGTGGTCAACAACGGGCAGGTCAAGCCCGGCGACCGCGTCCTTGTAATGGGACCGGGACCGATCGGCATCTTCTCGGCCCATCTCGCCAGACTGGCGGGCGCCGAGGTGGCGATAGCCGGTCTTCCCTCGGATGCCTCCCGCCTCCGCATTGCCGGGGAATACGGCTGCACCACCCTCGTCGAGGGAGTGGAGGAATGGGCCCGCGAACGCGATGGACTGGGTTGTGATGGCGTCATCGATGCCGCCGGGGCCTCCGCTGCTCTCAAGGTTGCCATCGAGGTGGTGCGCCCGGCCGGATGGATCAGCAAGGTCGGATGGGGACCCCAGCCCCTCAACTTCAGCCTCGACCCGCTGGTCCAGAAGAACGTCACCTTGCAGGGCAGCTTCAGTCACAACTGGCCCATCTGGGAAGCCGTCGTCGCCATGATGGCCAGTGGTCAGCTCAATGTCACCCGGGCCCTCGGCGGCACCTGGCCGCTGGAGCAATGGCACACCGCCTTCGAGACCATGCACTCCCGTAAGATTGTGAAAGCGGTGTTGACGCCGTAGCCGTGCGCCCGATGGCCCGGACTCTTCCGGTTCCCCGGCCGCGGCATACCGGATCCTCGTCCCCGTCCACGGTTCACCTTCACTCAGGTTTCGCATTGCCCCCGTCCCCGTCCCTCGCTTCCTTCTCTCCATGCTCCGGATCCTCAGTATTGGTCTCCTGCTCTCCGCCCCCTGCCTCGCCCAGCCCGCAAAGGTTGAAAAAAACCCTTTTCTCGGTGCTCCTCTCTTCGACCTCCAGAAACCCTTCTTCAAGGAATTCACCCGCCCCGGGCACTGGCTTCCCACCCTCACGGTAGCCATGGACGGATCCGTCCTCGTCTTCCGGGACCGCCGCGACCAGGGAATCATCCAGGTCTTCCGTAGCGAGGACGGGGGCGCTACCTGGCAAAAGCCCGTCACGGTGGGCAAGCTGGTCGAGATCGAGGGAGACACCTTCGACGGGGGGCGATACAACGACTGGCATCACGGACGCAGCATTCTCGGGACAGTCGTAGTCGATGAGACTAACGGGGACATCCTCGTATTCACCACCAGCATGAAGCCTGCCCAGATTCTCCATCGCAGCAGCGATCAGGGGAAGAGCTGGACTCAGGAGAAGATCCGGATTCTTCCAGACAAGAACGGATGGCTCACCTGCGTGATGGCCACCTGCGAACCGGGCATCACCCTGAAATACGGAAAGCACAAGGGGCGGCTCCTCCTTCCCACCCGCGTCTTTGTGAACTACTTCAACAAGGGCAACGGCGGCAAACACTTCAAGGAGCATTACAGCAATGCTCTCTACAGCGATGACCACGGAAAAACGTGGCATCCCAGTGCGCCCTTTCCTGAAACCGGAACGGGAGAAGCCGGGCTCGTCGAGTTGAGTGACGGTCGGATCTACTACAACTCCCGCACTCACACGCGCCCGGGAAACAAGCGCATCGCCTGGAGTGAAGACGGTGGAGCTACCTGGGGTCCTGCTTCCGAGTCGAAGCACCTCCCCGACGGCCCACCCGATGTCTACGGCTGCAAGGCCGGCCTCCTCCGCCTTCCCATCGAGGGAACAGACATCCTGGTCTACAGCTCTCCCAGAAACCGACTCGCCAAGGAGCGGGACGACATCACTGTCCGCGTCAGCACCGACGGGGCCAAATCCTGGCCCAGCCAGCGACTCATTCCAGGACCCAACGGCTATACCTGGCTGGCAGCGGGCCGGGCCGGCACCCCCAGCGAGGGCATTATCTACATGCTCTCCTGGAGCAATACCCTCACACGCTTCAACCTGTCGTGGATCCAACAGGGTATCCCGGCGGACAACGAATAATTGAGAACCAGCAATTGGGATTCCTCTTCCATGAACATCCTCGTGACCGGAGCAACCGGCAAGGTAGGCCGGGCCTTTATTGATCGCATCCTCGACGGCAACGAACTTCCCGGGACCACCATCCGGGCCTTCTGCCACAACCGTGTCCTCCCGGAAGGGGATCGCCTGGAGATCGTCAAGGGCAACCTGTCCATTCCCTCCGACGTGGAACCCGCCCTGAAAGACGTCACTCACGTCGTTCATCTCGCTACCTGCAAGGAGACGCCCGACGACGTCATGGACGTTACCGTGAAAGGGCTCTTCTGGCTCCTCGAAGGCTGCCGTTCCAGCGCGAGCTTCGAGCAGTTCATCCTCATCGGAGGCGATGCCGGGATGGGGCACTTCTTCTATCCTCATCCCATCCCGGTCACCGAGACCCAGGCTCACAGTGCCTACCCCGGCTGCTACGCCCTCTCCAAGGTCCTCGAGGAGGTCATGCTCGAGCAGTACTACATCCAGTACAACTTTTCCGGTTGCTGCCTGCGCGCTCCCTGGATCATGGAGAAG
>DMYM01000237.1:1165-6472 GCA_003483645.1 Verrucomicrobiales bacterium | reverse complement strand
GCCATCATACCCAAATAGCTCTGTTCGGCTGCCGCGCACATAGAATCGTGGCAGTCCGTCTTGACCATCCCTGACACGGGTGAAGACGGTCTTCCAATCAGATCGATCAGAGGTGGGCGCAGTGCTTTTCGCCCTCTCCTGCTCAATAGGTTTGTATCCAGATCCGAGACAAATTCTGGCCACGGCCTCGAGGGCGGGGTGAGGAATTGCGTGGCGAAGTTCTCCCAACCCAAGTGAAAGCAATTTTCTGGTTCGGGTTTCATATGCTTTCAGTCCTGCGAGCGACGCCACAAGCCGTTCTTTGGCATATCCGCCGTAGGCTATCCACATCCCCATTCTGTGGTGAGGCCGTTGACACAAAAGCCAGGCAACCGATGCGCAGAGTTCTCGATTCTTTTCCGGATTTTCAGCCAGAGCGGAGAGAAGGTGGTCATAATCTTCAGGGGTATATCTCTTGATGAGGTGGTGAAATCTCGAGTCCCCGGAGCTGCTGATTCCACGTCGGGACCGCTCGATGATCCACTGGCCGAGGGTCATTGTTTCAGTAGGTTGACTCATGATCGCAAGGTCGGTTCGGTTGGAAGGGGCTCCCGGGACGCCCGGAGCCTGCTTCTGGTGAAAGGTAAGAAGTGTCAGGGGCCACAGGCAATTCGACCTCCCGACATATGTCACACTTGTGGGCCGAGCAGCGGCATTGCCAGGTTCACTGGACACATAATATTGACGCTGGTGACGGCTTGAATTATGGGCTCTATGAATTCCATGAATCCTTCCCCATGGCCTCGCTCCGGGGCTGAGATGAAGATCACACCCGTCAGGAAAACCGGACCGGACATGCAAAGCTCAATGATCCTGTTTACTGCCATGGTTGCAGCGAACATTGTGTTGGCTGAAGAGCGCTGGTGGCAATTCCGAGGGCCCCTGGGCAATGGGCACACTCAGTCTTCTGACCTTCCCCTGAAGTGGGATGAGAAGAAGGTGGTCTGGAAAACCCCCATCCACGACCGGGGATGGTCTTCGCCCGTGATCTGGGACCGCCAGGTCTGGATGACCACCGCGACCCGGGATGGGGGCAGGCTTTTTGCGGTATGTGTGGACAGGGATTCCGGCAAGATCCTGCATGATATTCACGTCTTCAATGTGAAGTCGGCCATGTCGATCACCGCGGCCAATACCTATGCCACTCCCACTCCCGTGATCGAGGAGGGACGCGTCTACGTGCATTTCGGGACCTACGGAACGGCATGTCTGGATACCGCAACCGGGCGGATTCTGTGGAGCCGCCGCGACCTTGAATGTGATCATGAAAAGGGAGCAGGACCGGCCAGTTCCCCGTTCCTTGTCGGGGATTTCCTGGTTGTCCATGTCGATGGCCGGGATGTCCAATACGTGGTTGCTCTCAACAAAACCACTGGAGAAACAGTCTGGAAAACCGACCGCTCCATTGATTACAGCAAGGTGCCGGTTCACCAACGGAAAGCCTACGGGATGCCGACCCTTATTCCCCGCGGCAATACCACCCAGCTGGTAGGGGTGGGGGGCAGGGGGGTCTTTTCCTACGACCCTCTCACCGGGAAGGAACTGTGGAAGGCCCGGCACCGGGGCTGGTCAATCGCTCCCAGGCCGGTGTTCGGAAGCGGTCTTCTCTTTGCCATCATAGATCGGGACAGTCCCGAACTCTGGGCCATCCGCCCCGATGGCAGCGGGGACGTGACGGATACTCATGTGGTCTGGAGAGAAACCAAGCGGATGCCGGCGAGGGCCTCACCCCTTCTTGTCGAGGATCTGCTCTTCCTGGTGAACCGAAACGGAATAGCTTCCTGCCTCGAGGCGAAAACCGGCAAGCTCATCTGGCAGGAACGGATGAAAGGCGCTTACTCGGCTTCCCCGATCCACGCCAGAGGGCGAATTTATTTATTTAACGAGGATTCGATCTGCACCGTGATCAGGCCCGCGCGGAAACTGGAAGTCCTGAGCATCAACCCACTGGCCGGAGAGCAGTTGATGGCCACCCCGGCCGTGGACGGCAAGGCACTTTATATTCGCACCGGAAAACACCTTTATCGTATCCAGGACCCTTCCGGGTGAACCGAGTTCTGCCCGCTGCCGGTCCGGAATTGAATACCCACCAGGAGATTCCCGGTATCGCATTACTCCATCCTGAACCGGAAGAACTCCCGCATACCCCGGGCGTGAGGTAGGTATTGATGCTGACCCTTTCCTGTCGGGCAGGTAAGCGGGACGCGTCTACTTGAAGTGCCAAGGGTAACCTCATCTTTTTCTTTTCACCACGCGTTGCTGGACGGACACTGCGCTGGTTTGCGATTTCTCGCTCCAGCCCTGACCCTCTACTTGCTCTTTGCGAGTAGCGAGCTCCGTGCGGAACAGCCGCGCAGCTGGAACGCCTTCGCTGCCGCCCAAAAAATCGCGCTTCCTCCCCCGAACGATGGACCCGACTCCTGGTTGCACCACCCCATCGATCGCTTCATCCTGAAGGGGCTCGACGAGGCGGGGCTCGCGCCCTCCCCTCCCGCCACTCCACGCATCCTCATCCGCAGGCTCTCGTTCAATCTCGTCGGGCTGCCGCCAAGCCCCGAGCTTCTGGAGAAGTTCACCGCTGACCCCTCGGACACAAACTACCGCGCCATCGTCGACGACCTTCTCGCCTCTCCCAATTACGGCGAACGCTGGGCACGCCACTGGCTCGATGTCGCTCGCTACGGAGAGAGCAACGGCTTTGAGTACAACGAACCCCGCCGCAATGCCTGGCCCTATCGCGACTGGGTCATCCAGGCCCTCAACGACAATTTTCCCTACGACCAATTCGCCCGGGAACAAATCGCGGGCAAGGCGGAAGCAATTGGCTTCCTCGTCGCTGGCGTCCATCGCTCTCCCGGTGGTGCCAACGACATCATGTCGGCCCAGGAACGTCACGATGGACTGGAGGAAATGGTGGGTACGCTAAGCCAGGCCTTTCTCGGTATCACAGCCCAGTGTGCGCGCTGCCACGACCATCCCACCGATCCCATTCCCACCGCCGACTACTACCGCCTTGCCGCTGCATTGGCAGGAACCCGTCACCCCGTCCCCAAGACCAAGCAAAAAAGCTACTCCGTCGTTTCAAAGAAATCGGAAGTCATGCACGTCTTTCACCGCGGCGATACCACGCAGCCCCGCGAAGAGGTCAATCCCGGTGGACTCTCCGCCCTTGCAAATCCCAGCTCGGACTTCGCGCTCGATGCCGGCTCCAACGATTCTGAACGCCGAAAGAAACTCGCGGAGTGGATCACACATCCAGACAATGACCTCTTCACCCGCGTCATCGTCAACCGCATCTGGCACTACCACTTTGGAACCGGAATCGTGTCCACCCCCAGCGACTTCGGAAAGAGCGGAGGCCCGCCGAGCCATCCGGAGCTCCTCGACTGGCTTGCCCATTGGTTTCGTACAAATGGCTACTCCCTGAAAAAGCTGCACCACCTCATCGTCACCTCTCAATCCTATCGCCAGGCCGCCACCTACCGCCAGAAAGCCGCCGCCATCGATCAGGAAGCTCGGTTCCTTTGGCGCTTTCCTCCCAAGCGCCTCGAAGGCGAAGCAGTCCGCGATGCTCTGCTCGCGGTCGCTGGCGTCCTCAACCCAAAACGTGGAGGACCAGGCTTCCACGACACCAAGACCATCGTCAATGGCGGCGCCCACTTCTATCTCCCGATCGATCCCGTTGGCGCCGAATTCAATCGTCGTACCATCTACCGCTTTTCTCCTCGCGGCGAACGAAGCACTCTTCTCGATTGCCTCGATTGTCCCGATCCGTCGGGCACCGCTCCCCGCCGCAGCGTCACCACGACGCCACTCCAGGCACTCAGCCTGCAAAACAACAGTTTCATCTGGCGCATGGCCGATCACTTTGCCGACCGACTGAAGAAGGAGGCCGGGGCCGAACTCGAATCGCAGATCGAACGGGCATGGATTCTCGCCGTGGGCCGACCACCCGCCGAGGAAGAACACAACGCCGCCCTCACCCTGGTCGAGAACCACGGCTTGGCCGCCCTGGGACGTGCCCTCTTCAATAGCAGTGAGTTTATTGTCGTCGAATGAACACGGATCTCAATCGCCGCAGCTTCCTCAACCTCGGCACCTGTGGCCTGGGCGCCACCGCCTTTGCTCATTTGCTACACGCGGAATCCCACCGCCAACCTGTCCGCCCCGTCGCTAAGCGCGCTATCAACATCTGCCTCGTTGGTGGCCTCAGCCAGGTCGACTCCTTCGACTACAAGCCAGAGCTTGCAACCTTCCACGGCAAGGCCCCGCCCGCCGAAACCAAGAAGCACTTCCATCGGGTCGGAATGCTCCGCAAGAGCGACTGGGAATTTGCCCAACACGGCCAAAGCGGTCTCTGGGTTTCCTCCCTGTTCCCCCATCTCGCCAAAGTTGCCGACCAGCTCACCGTCCTTCGCTCCATGCAGGGCACCACCAACCTGCACACTCCCGCGCTCTTTCTTTCTAACAGCGGGTTCCCGGTCAACGGATTCCCAACCGTTGGCAGTTGGCTTTCCTACGGACTCGGGGCCGAGACCAACTCCCTGCCCTCCTATGTCGTCATCGCCGATCGCCGGGGCAATCCTAGCGGCGGGGTCTCCACTTGGGGACATGGCTTCTTACCCGCCAGCCACCAGGGTGTGCCCCTCCAAGCCAAAGGTCATCCCGTTCGCGACCTCTTTCCGCCGCAATCTGTCAGTGCCGAACTCACCAGGGATACCGACACCCTCCGCCTGGCCATGCATCGCCAACAACTCGCGCGTCTCGGTGGGGTCGATGCGGTCCTTGAGGCTCGCTTGCGTAGCTACGAACTTGCCGCTCAGATGCAACTCTCCGTGCCCGAAATGAGCGACCTCGCTAGCGAACCGCAGTCTATCCGGCGGCTCTACGGACTGGACGAACAACCTACTGCCGACTTTGCGCGCAACTGCATCCTCGGCCGCCGCCTCCTGGAACGCGGCGTGCGCTTTGTGCAGCTCTTCTCTGGCGGTCCTCTCGGCGGAATGCCCCGCGCCAGCTGGGACGCTCACGAGAAGATGATCCCCAATCACAGCCGCGAGGCGGTCCGCATCGATCAACCCGTCGCCGCTCTCCTCACCGACCTCCAACAACGCGGCCTGCTCGAAGACACCCTCGTCACCTTCACCACCGAGTTTGGTCGCACACCCTTCGCCGAATCCAAGCCCGGAGAGAACAGCACCGGACGCGACCACAACAGCGCCGGCTTCTCGATCTGGATGGCCGGTGCCGGCCTGCGCCCCGGAATCA
>DMYM01000237.1:0-774 GCA_003483645.1 Verrucomicrobiales bacterium | reverse complement strand
GACTTCCACGCCACCATGCTGCACCTCTTCGGCATCGATCACACCGCGCTCACCTTCTACCACAACGGCATCGAGCGCCGCCTCACCAACGTCCATGGTCATGTCGTGAAGGACATCCTTGCCTGACCTCCCGGATCGGTGATGCTTGACGCCGTCATGCGGTCGAGGGAGCCGGGGCCCGGAGATCAGTATTCCACCGAGAAGTTGTCGAAGGTGGGACCATCCTCGACCTGGTGCGAGAGAATGCTGAGGGGAGCGGGATCGAGGAGGTAGCTGCTGGTCCAGCTTTCCGCCCCGTCGCCCACGCCGACAGTCAGGCCGAGGTTGCTCCCGCTAGTGAAGAGTGCCAGTTTCGGGAACTGCGGTTCCAAGGTTGCTCTCTGGGAGCAGAGCGAGCGGGTTCGGGACTTCGGCAGGGTGAGGGTCGTTCCATCGACGGTGAGGGCGAGGGATTCGACCACGAAACGGGGTGGGGGACGGGTCATGTCGCCATACCAGGTCGCGACCTTGCCATCGAGGTCCGCGCGGTAGGGCCTCCATGCCAGGACGGCAACGATCTCCCGGCCGTTCACGGAGGCCTTCATGACCTCGCGGTTGCCGGTGATCTTGTTGGACAAGCCCTTGACCGGGTGGAACCGGATGCCGGCGGGATGCTTGGCGGCCACGGGGGCCTTCTGCGCCTGGTCGGGGGCCGCGGGTTGCGGGTTCTCGTCCTTCACCGTGCCGCAGGCGACGAGGAGAAGGCAGGTCAGGCAGGTCAGGATGTTCCTCACG
>DMYM01000119.1 GCA_003483645.1 Verrucomicrobiales bacterium | reverse complement strand
AATGTCCTGTCCCAGATCAGCAGCGGAATTGGCCCGGTGGAGTTCTCCGTCACGACCGACAGTCCGCTTACGGTGGGCACCGGCAGTGCGTCGGTGACGGGTTCCGGCTGGGTGAATGTCCGGGAAATCCGGGTGCATGGCGGGAGCTCTCCGCTCTCCTTGTCGTGGTCGGACACCGATTCCTGGGAGGTGGCTCTTCCTCTCCTGCCGGGACGGCACATCTACACCCTCGACGCGCTCGATTTCTCAGGAAACCTGGTGGGAAGTGACTCCATCACGATCGACAACACCAGTGTCATCCCTCCTGCCTCGGATCAGAATCTCGCGATCACGGAGATCCACTATCGCCCCGGTTCGCCCACCATTGAGGAGGAGGGACTCGGCTTCGATGCCCGCAGCAGGTTCGAGTTCGTGGAGCTCATGAATATTTCGAGCGGGACGATCGACCTGACCAATGTGCGGTTTACTGAGGGCATCAGGTTCAACTTCACTGAATCGTTGACCGGTGTCGTGCTGGCGGCTGGTGAGCGGATCGCAATCGTCAATGACTTGGCAGCGTTTTCGCATCGCTACCCGGCGGTTCCGGCAGCAGCGATCGCCGGAGAGTTCACGGGCAACCTGAGTGATGGCGGGGAGGCTCTCCTGCTGATGGCAACGGATGAGACCACGATCCGCAGCTTCACCTACGGGGATCTTCCACCCTGGCCTGCGGCGGCGGACGGACTCGGGCCTTCCCTCGTCCTGGTTCATCCCGAGGGCAATCCGGATCATGGGGATCCTCTGAACTGGCGCTCCAGCGTATCAGCCGGGGGCAACCCCGATGCCTCTGATGCGGTTGTCTTTGCCGGAAACGCAAATGCCGACCGCGACTCCAATGGGCTTCCCGACCTGATCGACCATGTCCTGGGAAACCTGTTCCTTCCGGAGGAGGCGCGTCCGACCGGCGGAATTGAAGCGGGCGGGGTGGGGGGAGTGACAGAGGACTACTTCACGTTTTCGTATCGCCGCAACCTGGCCGCTGACGATGTGATCGATTTAGTGGAAGTGTCGGAGGATCTGGAGAACTGGAATTCCGGATCCGGGTATGCCGTTCCTGTCGCCACCGTGAATCTGGGAGACGGGACCGCGTTGGTCACGTGGCGGGCAGCGCAGCCGACTCACCGGGCGCCCCAACTCTACTTCCGTCTGCGGTCCCAGCTTCGATGACAACAGATTTCATCATGACCGGGTCATGCAACCCCAGGATCCATGGTTCAGTTACCCGTAGGGGAGTTCGATCTGAAACGTCAATTGGCCGGGAGTGCCTGCAACCCGGCTCAGACCAGGACGTCAGGGCTTGAAACCTTGAGGAAGGAAAGCAGCGACCTTACTCTTCCGGGGCAGGGTTTTCCTTCTTTCCGGGACGCCGCAGGGTCATGATGCCATGGTCGCCCTTGTCGGATTTGTAGGTAGCATCGAAGGTTTCCGCGTCGAGCTTGCCGTCGAGAGAATGGGTTCCCACCAGTTTCGGGAGGACCATCTCGCCTTTCACAAGGAAAGAGCCGTCGGGGGCCCTTTTTGCCGGGATGGTGTGAACGTAGTTTCCGAATTGGAGGATCCCCCAGCCCGCACGATAGCGGAAATCATAGGTCCCTGGTTTCTCAGGAGTGGGAGTGACAATGCACCAGAGCGGTCCCTCGTGGCCGTTCCACTTGCTCTTCCAGTTCCCCTTCCAGGGCCCGGTGATATCGGTGGGCTTGCCAGCTGCCACAGCCTGGGCCACCGCCTTGTCAAAGCGGGCGTGGTAGCTCAGGCAGGAAGGAAGGCTGAGCAGGCAGGAGAGCAGGAGAAGGGATCGACAGATACGTTTCCTCATTCTGTGGAATGGCAGGTGGTAGGATTCAGGTTCCAAGTCGGGGTCGAACCCGACTTGAAACCTTGAACCTGAAACCAGTTTAGATCTTGGGTTCCCAGCCCGGGCGGTAGTCGCGCTTGACGAGCTTGGAGGCTTCCTCGTTGTCCTTGGACTTCATGTTGGGACCGTCCCACTCGATGGGCCGTCCTTCGCCGATGCGCTGAGCGAGGCAGCCGAGGAGGATGACCTCGTTGAGGTAAGCGGCGATCTCAAAGTTCGAGTAGGAGGGCTTCTTGGGATCCTTCATCATCTCGAACCACTCCTTCACGTGGCCCGGTGAGCGCGGGATCACCTTGGGGATGTCCTTGCAGGCCGGGTGGTTATTGATGTTGGTGTAGGTCTTTTCCCCCTTGCGCATGAGGAAAACGTTCTGGCCGTAGTCGTCGGGCGAGTAGATCTCACCCTCCGAGCCCTTGATGAGGCAGCAACTCGCGGGGAGCTTGTTGCCCTGCTTGGCGACCAGGTTGGCAGTGATGTCGCTGTAGGGGCGGATGGGAGCCTGGCGGTCACGGGGATTTCCGTCGTACCACCAGAACTTGAGGGCCGGCCAGTCGCCGCGGGAGGGGAAGTCATAGCGCACCCGGGAGCTGAGCGAGAAGGTCTCCTTGTAGGGACGGGAGGCCACTTCGCATTCGATGCGGTCGGGGTAGCCCAGCTTGAGAGCGCGGAAGGGCATGTTGACGGTGTGGCAGGCCATGTCACCGAGGGCGCCGGTACCGAAGTCAAACCAGCCCCGCCACTTGAAGGTATGATAGACCCCGGCCTTGTAGGGACGCGGCAGGGCGGGTCCAAGCCAGAGGTCCCAGTCGAGATGACCAGGGACCGGATCGGAACTCTTGGGGCGGTCGATTCCCTGGGGCCAGACAGGGCGGTTGGTCCAGACATGCAGTTCGAGGGGTTTGCCAATGGCCCCAGCGTGAATCACTTCCACTCCGCGGCGTAGTCCCTCGTTGGCGCTGCCCTGGTTGCCCATCTGGGTGGCCAGTTTCTTCTCGCGAGCCAGGTTGCGCATGATGCGCGATTCCCACACGGTTTGGGCGAGCGGCTTCTGCACGTAGGCGTGCTTGCCCATGGCCATGGCGGTGATGGCGGCCACGCCGTGGCAGTGGTCGGGAGTGGAAACCGTGACGGCATCGATCTGATTCTCCATTTCCTCCAGCAATTTCCTGAAGTCCTGGTATTGCTTGGCCTTGGGGAACTTCTTGGCCTTCCGGTTCATTGTATTGCGGTCGACATCGCAGAGGGCAACGATCTCGCCTCCCTCGCGGGCGGCGTTGTCGGTATCGCTGCTGCCCTTGCCACCGGTGCCGATACAGGCCACGCGGATCTTGGAGTTCAGGTTTTGCCCGCTCACGATGGCAGGGAACCCGAGAACGGAACCGGCAGTGATACCGGTGTTCTTGACGAATTTACGGCGAGTGAATTGCTTCATGACTTGAGCGGGGAGTGTAGAGGGCCGGGCGAAGGTGGGAAGCGGATTTTTGTGCCTGAAGATATGATCTTTTGATCGATTTTCGTCCCGGTGGCTGTAAAAAGGGCCTTGGGATCAGGTCGATCGATTGAGAATCTCAGTAGGACAGGAACGGTGGCAGAAGTGAATGATTCGGAAACAGAAACAATGAAGGGCGGAGCGGTCGTGACCAAGCGGCGTTCGTTCGTAAAGGGGGCGGCCGGGGCCGGCTTGTTCCAGATCGTGGCTCCACACGTCCTGGGTGGACGGGAGCGCACGCCGCCCAGTGAGACATTTGGGGCGGTCCTCATCGGGGCCGGGGGCCGGGGGCCGGGAACCTTCGGGGATCTCAGCCGGAAGCACAAGCTGGCCATCCGGGAGATCGCGCGCTGTGACGTGAAGTGGGTCGGCAAGTCCGATAACAAGACGCGCTACACGGATTTTCGTCGTGTGCTTGAACGAAACGACGTGGATGTCGTCGCCATCGGCACCCCGCCCCACTGGCATGCCTTGATTTCGATTGCGGCGATGGAAGCGGGCAAGGATGTGGTGTGCGAGAAGCCCATGACGCGATTCGTGGCGGAAGGCCGTGCAGTGGTGGAAGCCTCCCGTCGCACCAAGCGCATCTTCCAGGTCGGGACCTACGGGCGCTTCGGCGCCTCCAATGGACGGAACGACATGCGTAAGATCGTGCGGGCCGGGCTGGTGAACGGACGGGAGGTGCGTGTGGTCCACCGGGGAGGATTCAAGGTGAGACAGTGGTCCGGTCCCGTGCAGATAAAACCCCAACCAGTGCCCGGCTATCTTGACTGGGACATGTATTGCGGCCCCTCCCCATTGAAGCCGTTTCATCCGCCGCGGTTCGGGGGGATGCACCGCGGTTACTGGGACTATGACGGCGGTGGACTGGGCGACATGGGGCAGCATGCCCTTGACCCCATTACATATCGTATGGGTAAGGACGAAACAGCACCGGTGGAGATCATTCCGCACGCTCCACCGGCCCACCCCGAGGTGGCCGGGATGTGGGGATGGGTGCGTTTCAAGTATGAGGATGGGGTGGAGCTTGTCCTGGAGAGTGGGGAGTGGGGCGAGCCACATGGCCTGAAGGCGAAGGATATCAGCCGGGAGGACCTCAACGAAGAGGAGCGCCGTGCGTTTGACGCCATTCCCGATGAGGAACCCCTGGTCGGGTTCGGGGAGGCGGTGAAGACGCGGGTGCTTGC
>DMYM01000402.1 GCA_003483645.1 Verrucomicrobiales bacterium | reverse complement strand
TGATACTCGATGGGATCCTCCACCGTGATGATCTTCCGATCGGGCTTGTTGATGTAGTTGAGGCAGGCGTAGAGGGTGGTGGTCTTTCCGGATCCGGTGGGACCGGTCACGAGGATGATGCCGTCGGGAAGGCCCATCAATTCACACATGACCTGCTCATCGTCGGTGAAAAACCCAAGTTCGGGAAGGCCGAGGAGGAGCGAGGACTTGTCGAGGATCCGCATCACGATGCTTTCCCCGTGGTTGCTCGGCACGGTGGAAACACGGAGGTCAACCTCCTTCCCTCCGATACGCATCTGAATGCGCCCATCCTGGGGGATACGCTTCTCCGCGATGCTCATGGTTCCACTCATGACCTTTACCCGGGCCACAATGGCCGGGAGGAGACGCTTGGGGTGGCTGTCAACCTCCATCAGTCGCCCATCCACCCGGAAACGAATACGCAGAGTGGTTTCCAGCGGTTCAATGTGGATGTCGGAAGAGCGCAACCGGAACGCTTCCAGCAACATGTTGGAAACCATCCGGATGATGGGAGCGTCATTTGCGTCGGCCACCTCCGTCTCACCCTCGGTAATGACTGTGAATGAGGTTCCACTGTCCTCTCCTTCTGACTCCACCCCATAATTATCGTGCAGAGCCTTGGTGATGGCCGAGGGCGTGGCGGCCACGAAATTCACCTCCCGTCCGACCACATGAGGGAGGCTGTCGAGAGTTTCGAAGTCGAGGGCATCAGCAACTGCCACCGTCATGTAGGTGCCGTCATCCTGAAGCGGTACCGCCTGGAAGCGCTGCGCTACTTCCACATCCATGCCCTGAAAAACCTGCTCCGTGAAAGAATGCTGGTTGATATCGACGTAGTCCGTTCCCGCACTCGCCGCGATGGTCTGTGCTACCTGTTCCTCGGAGACGTCGCCCACGGCGACGAGCAGGTCAACGACGCCCTGATTCGGGCTCAGTCCTTCGCGTGCCTTTTCAATCTCTTCAGGGGTGATGACCCCCCGCTCAACTAACAACTCGCTGAGATAACCTTGATTTGAATACACGATGGGCGATCGGTGGGTGTGGCCCCTGTAGTCCTGAAATACACGGCGGGGCGGACAGAAAGATGGTCAAGGTGTTCGCCATTGGCAACCCCGGATTTGCCCACCGGAGGAGCTTCATGGGCTTCCAATTACCTCGGTCAGCAAGGACTCCTGCAACCTCTCCATTTCCTCCCGTGCGGCCGGTGTGGTATCGTCGTAACCGGCAAGGTGGAGCAGGCCATGAATCAGGTAGGTCGCAATTTCACGCTCGAACGAGGCTCCAAGCTCCTCAGCCTGACGGGCGGCCGTTTCTACGCTGATCAGGACATCTCCTTCCTCTCCATAGGGAAAGGTGATCACATCCGTGGGGTCCGGATTGTCCATGAATTGTGTATGCACCCGCTGAATCTCAGAATCATCGATCAGCGAGACATTTACTAACCCGGGAAGCTTAACCCGTGCGAGGTATCGCTCCTCAAGCAGCTCAAGAGTGGCCTCCCCGCATCTCTCAAGGGAGGCGCTCAGTTCTCCGGGAAGCTGGCGCCATGCCTGCCTGTTGTGGATCTGAACCCTCCTCGCGTCCGTGCTCACGCCTCTGCTACCTTCAGGAATCTCCGGCGGCCCTG
Source organism: Verrucomicrobiales bacterium (assembly GCA_003483645.1). GTDB lineage: Bacteria > Verrucomicrobiota > Verrucomicrobiia > Verrucomicrobiales > Akkermansiaceae > Roseibacillus_B. Next base: position 2,459 of record DMYM01000402.1, on the reverse strand, counting down.
CGACGGTGTTTCTCCAGTTCCTCGACCGGGACCACGTTCTTCACCCTGCCTCCGGCAGGGGCAGGATCATCGCCCGCCTGTTTCTCGCGCTTGGGATAATCGATCCGGCTGTGCATCATGCTGCGCAGGGTCTTGGCAAAGCTGTCCCGGGCCTTCCGGAGATCACTTGCCGTGAGTCCGCAGTTGTCCAGTTGTCCATCCTTGATCCGGTTGAACACGATATCATCTACGAGGATCCTTATCTTGCCAGGAGTTGGTTTGCTCAGACTTCGTGACGCACTCTCTACCGCATCGGCCAGGGAGATGATTCCACTCTCCCGGGTTTGGGGCGTCGGCCCCGGGTAGCGAAAGTTCTTCACGTTAACCTCGGGCATATCCTCGGGATTTTCGATTCCTTCCTGCACCTTTCCTTCCTCAACTCGCCGCTGCTCCTGGGCCTTGCGGTAGAAAAAGTAAACCAGGGAGTCTCCATGATGTTCCCGAATCACGTCAATGATGCGCGGGTTGAGTTTGCTCTTGATTGCCATATCCAGGCCATCCTTGACGTGCGCAATGATCACGAGGGCACTCATGGTTGGAGTGAGTGAATCGTGGGGATTGTTCTCTCCCTGGTTTTCGATGAAGTAGGCCGGTTTCTTGAGCTTGCCAATGTCATGAAAATAGCAACACACCCGGCACATCATGGGATTTGCTCCGATCTCCTCCGCAGCCGCCTCGGAAAGGGAGGCCACAACCATACTGTGATGGAAGGTGCCGGGGGCCTCCAGTTGCATGCGGCGCAGGAGTTTGTGGTTGAGGTCGCTGAGTTCAAGCCAGCTTATGTCGGTAGTGAGCGTGAAGGTTGACTCAAGCATGGGAAGGAGTCCGGACACGATCATGCCCGTCAGCAGTCCGACTCCAAATGCCGAGGCGATCTCGATTCCGAAGGCCTGCCATTCGACCATCCCTCCACCGATCAGCGAACCCAGAGAAATGATGTTGCAACTGCAGGCCAGGAGAACCGCTGCTCCCCCCACGTAGAAACCAGCCCGGAGCAGACGTCCCCGTTTACGCACCTGCCGGGTTACAAGCACGGCTGCCAGTCCGCATACCACGCTCATCACAAGATACGGGAGGAGCGACTCCGTGGGCATCAGGAACGCACCAAGCAGCGTCGCGCCTGCCACTGCGTAAAGTCCCAGGTTGGTCCTCAGGAGAACCGAAAGGATCATGGGAGCGAACGCATAGGGAACCAGAAGCAGCTTAAAGGGCTCTCCCAGTGAGGCATTCGCATCGACCATTACAGTGACCAGCCGGAGGCAGGTCAATTGGACTGCCAGGCAGCAGAAGATGAGAAAGACGTGGCCGTTCCGGCGGGCGGTCTTCGGGTGGCACGCTTCAAAAAGGAAAACCGCCATGGCCACTACCAGAAGACTGGAAAGCACTGTGGAAAACGGGCGCGCCCCTTCCCCGCCGCCGTTCGCAAAGTGGAAGGCCAGAGCCGCCATGAGGAGGGCGAAGGCTCCGTACACCGAATAGCGCAGCACGGTGCTGCGGTCCAGCCTGCTGGCCACCGGTCCATCCGCCTGGGTACGGCGCTTCTTGCCGGAGGAGAGGCCCTTTTTACTCAAGCGGCGCCGCCTGATGGAATCGAGAAGTTCCACGGGGTTTAGTAACACAATCCGGACGATCGGAAGCTGCTGCTTGGGAACGTCGCGGCGGAAAGATTAACAACCACCCGGGCCAGTTACAACGTGATTCAAGCTAACGGCGCGTCATTCTGTCCCGGTCATCGCACCCGATCTGCCTATTCATCGCAAATCCTGTGTTTTTCGTAGGCATCAATTATTTCACCGACCACCGGATGCCGCACAACATCGGCCTGCGAAAAATGAACGAATCGTACTCCTGAAGCCTCCGCGAGGGCCTGCTCGGCCTCTCTCAGACCGGAGGGCGTCCCCTCCCCTAAATCCACCTGGGTTCCATCCCCGGTCACGACACAGCAGGAACCTTCACCCAACCGCGTGAGAAGCATGAACATCTGTTCCCGGGTCGTATTCTGAGCCTCGTCCAGAATAACACAAGAGTGAGCCAGGGTGCGTCCACGCATGTAGGCCAGGGGTGCAATCTCAATGGTCCCGTCCTCCAGATAGCGGCGTCCCTCCTCGGGTTCGAGGATATCATCCAGGGCGTCGTAAAGCGGGCGCAGGTAGGGTGCGACCTTCTCCTGAAGGTCACCTGGCAGAAAGCCGAGGGCCTCTCCTGCCTCGACGGCGGGCCGCGTCAGTATAACCCGCGCGATCTCGCCCTCCTTTAAGCGGGAAAGCGCCATCGCCATTGCCAGATAGGTCTTTCCTGTGCCTGCAGGTCCGATCCCAAAGACCAGATCATGGCTGCGTATCGACTGGAAATATTTTTTCTGGCGAATGGACCGCGGATAGATTCGCTTCTTATTTCCGACATAGATCGCTTCTTGCTGG
>DMYM01000446.1 GCA_003483645.1 Verrucomicrobiales bacterium | reverse complement strand
GGGCATCCCCCTGGAAGCCCCCGCCAAGGTTCCTTTCGTGATCCGTTACCCGAAATCCATTCCTGCCGATCGTCGGGTCAGTCAGGTCCTCAACACGGTCGACTTTCTTCCCACCATGCTCGCCCTGATGGAAGTGGGCACGACCGGGCGCGAGGAAGGGCGCGACTGCTCCAGCATCCTGACCACCGGGCAACATCCCAGGGGATGGAGCGATGTCACCTTCCTGCGCTCCACCGGCCAGCCCAGGGGCGACCGGGTGGGCTGGATTGCAGCGGTCACTCCGCGCTACAAGCTCATTCTCTCCAGCGCGGAAGAACCGTGGCTTCTGGATCTGGAAGAGGATCCCAACGAACTGACCAACTTCATCCGTGGTCCGCGCCACCGCGAAGTGGCAAAGTCTCTCGCCCAAGACCTTATCGCCTACGGGAAAAAGTTCAAAGATCCCTACTGCTCCCACCCCACCGTAGAGGCGCAGCTCAAGGCCCTGGCAGCATAGCCCTGTGGACCCCGGGTCCCAGGAGTCCCTCCCTGGGAAAATTAAATAAACGCAGGCCCCGCGAGCTTCAGGGCCCAGGTTATTTAAAAGACCTGATTTTTTTGCCTGCTGCCGTCTTTTTCCTTTCTAAGGGTCATTTACACGCGTATCTAGCGTCGCCCACCTCACCCACCCCATGAGTTCAGTAGGCGCCTCTTCACCGGCAATCCAAGACGACGCTCTGCGGAATGTTGTGATCCGCTTGGCGGGAAATTCCCAGGACGGGATTCAATCCATTGGAGGAATGCTCGGTCGCTTGGCAGGTCGTACCGCCCAGGAGGTCATGACCTACATGACCATCCCCTCCACCATCGCGGGCGGTCCCTCCATCTTCCAGGTCCACCTTGGTTCCGGGGAGGTATTCCATGCAGGGGATGTCGCGGACGTGCTGGTCGCCTTCTACCAGCACAGCTACGACGACCATCTTGGTTTCCTCAAGGAGGGCGGGATCTGCCTCTACGACTCCGAGAAGGTGGAGGAGACCAGAGACGAGCGTGGGATCCACCACATCGGGGTGCCCTTCACCTCAGCCACCGTGGAAGCCATCGGCGGAACCGCCAAGGATCGCGGCAAGAACATCTTCGTCCTCGGACTCATTTGCGCCATGTTCGACCTCGACCGGGAAAAGCTCACCGGCATCATCGACCGTCAGTTCGGCCGCAAGGGCGAGGACATCCTGCGTAACTGCATGAACGCCTTCGATGCCGGCTACGCCTTCCAGACCACCGACCTGCAACAGTTCCGCTTTGCTCCTGGTGAGGCTGGCCACTCCACGCGCATCTCTTCCGACGGCAACACCATGCTTGGGCTGGGCTTGATTGCCTCTGGAGTGCGCTACGGAGCAGGCTATCCCATCACTCCGTGGTCAAGCATTATGGAACTGCTGCGCCGTGAACTTCCCAAGTACGGCGGCATCTTCGTCCAGGCCGAAGATGAACTTGCCGCAATCGCCATTACCCTCGGGGCTTCCTATGCCGGCCACCTCGCCGTGACCGGCAGTTCCGGACCCGGCCTTTCACTCAAGGCGGAAGCTCTTGGCTACGCCTGCATGGCCGAATTGCCCCTCCTTGTCGTCAACGTCCAACGGGGTGGTCCCTCCACCGGCTTACCTACCTCGGTCGAACAAAGCGACCTCCTGCAGGCCATCTATGGCTCCCACGGCGACAGCCCGCGGATCGTGCTGGCGCCCAAGGATGTGGAAGATTGCTTCTATATTGCGCTGGAAGCAGCCCAACTGGCCAAGCGTTGCAGTTGCCCGGTCATCATCCTCAGTGACCAGGCCCTTGCTACCCGCATCGAGGCCTTCAGTCAGCCCAACCTCTCCGAACACTGGATCGAGCCCGAGCTTGACCTGAGCGAAAGGGACGAGAACTTCAAGCCCTATTCCCTCGACGGGCTAACCCAGCGTGCCCCTCCCGGATCCCCCATGTCGGAGGGGACCTACCCCAAGATCACCGGCCTGGAACACGACGAAATGGGCCACCCTTCCGGTAATCCGGTCAATCACCAGAAAATGACCGAGAAGCGCCGCAGCAAGCTGGTCACTCTGGCCGCCGACCTGCCGCTTCCGGACGTCTACCACGAAGAGGACGGGGAGATCCTCCTGATGGGATGGGGTTCAACCTATGGCCCGATCCGTGAAGCCTGTGACCGTCTGCGGGACAAGGGCCTCTGTGCCAGTGCCACCCACATCCGCCATCTTCATCCCCTTCCGGCCGGCCTCGACGAACTGCTGACCAGATTCGAACATGTCTTTGTGATCGAAATGAACGACTCCGGCGTCTACGGACACGGCCAGCTCGCCACCATCCTGCGGGCCGCCAGCTGCAACCCCGCCATCCACTCCATCTGCAAGACTGATGGCCTGGCTTACCGAGTCAGCGAAATTGTGGATGGAGTCGACAACTTCCTCGCCTGACCGACCTGCGTCTCCCCCCGGCCTCCACTCCTCACCGTTCCCGACCTCCAAAAGCGATGTCTGACACCCAGTCCACCCAACCGGGAGAGAAACTCACCAAGAAGCAGCTCAAGGCCGACCATCCCACCTGGTGTCCTGCCTGCGGTGACTTCGCCGTCCTCGCCTCTTTCTTCAACGTCATCCAGAAACTCGGGTTGACCCAGACCGAATTCGTCTGTGTGGCCGGGATCGGATGCTCCAGCCGTTTCCCCTACTTCGTCAACTCGCACGGAATCCATTACATTCACGGGCGGGCCCTGCCCCTTGCAACGGGGATCTCCCTGAGCCGCCCGGACCAACACGTATTCGTCTTCGGAGGCGACGGTGATGGATTTTCCATCGGCGGCAACCACCTCAACCATGCCGCACGAAAGAACATTAACCTCACCTACGTCATCATGGACAACTTTGTCTATGGATTGACCAAGAACCAGACGAGTCCCACCACACCCGTCGGCCGCCGCTCCAAGACCGATCCCCAAGGCTCGGTGGACCTTCCCATCAACCCCATGATGCAGCTCCTCGGCAGCGGCGCCACCTTCATCGCCCGCTCGCACGCCACTCACGTCAAGCACATGAACGAGATGTTCGAACGAGCGATGACGCACAACGGGTTCTCCGTGGTGGAAGTGCTTTCCGAGTGCACCATGTTTTACCCTGGTGCCTTTGATTCCGCTATCCCGCGGAAGGGCGGCCAGTTTGACCTCATCGACGAAGAGGAGCACAACCTCACCAGTATCAACGAAGCTTTCGAGCTGGCCCAACTCAAGTTCCCCGGGAAGTTCGGGGTCTTCTACCAGAACGAGCGGCCCAGCAAGAACGACCTCGAGGAAAAGTGGATCAACGAAATGCAGGGCAAGCAGGGGGATCTAACACCGCAGGACCTCATGCGGCAAAACTTCGCTGCCATGCAATAAGACGAAGAGGAGCGCGGGTTTTGGCGCGATATGCGGCAGCTCGGGGCGAATTTCAGCCCGGGACGGGCAGGAGCCAGTCCTGAGGCCCCACCAGGATCTGGAATTTCTCCCTCTCCTCTCTCACACTCTTGCGAGCGGGCAGAACAACCCGTAGCGTCGAACCGATGATTCGGTCCGCGATCACCCTGCTCTCTCTCTGCGCCGGCCTCACCCTGCCACTCGCGGCCCAGGACCAGGCGCACAGCCGACTTCCCTCACCCTACAGCACCTACGGAGAGAACGGCCTGCCGTTCTTCGGCCAGACCCTGGATGCCCGGCATCTCGGTGACCCGTGGGCAGCCAACAATCTCACTCCCCGCGGCATCATCCTGAACCTCGGACACGGGATCCATGCCTGCTTCGATCCCGACTTGCTGCGCATCGCCCTGATCTGGCAGGAACGCACTCCCGGCGATTACCTGACCATGAACGGCATGGCTCCGGGTTCCTACCGTCAGCCTCACCGCAAGGCGCCCGCAGGGCAGGCCGCTCTGCCGAGACCTGTTGGCACGCCTCTCTTTGCCACCGGCATGCATCCGGGGGTGCTCGCAGGATCCTCCTCCGCCTTGGAAGATCCCCGCTCTCCGTCAATCGACAGGGAAGAGAAGGGACTTGGACCCCTTCCCCCGCATATCGGTCGCTGGATTGGACTGGGCATGGATCGGCAAGGTCCGGTCCTGGCATATGAGATCCAGGGGGTCTCCATCGAAGAACAATGGGAAATCTCCCTCGATACCGACAAAACCCCGGTTCGATTTCGGCGGAGCTTGAGAGTCGGACCCAACAACCAACGGCTCACTATTTACCTCCCGCCCGCCCCTCCGGTCAGTCTGATGCCCTCCAATATCGCCCGGGAGTGGATCATAAACTACAACCTTTCCAGTCGATCCGCGGAACCGACCCGGCAAAACGGCAAGGGGCCTCACCTTTTTGATCCCCACCCGCGCATCTGGGAAAGGACGGTCACCACGGAACTGAATCCCGGGCAGGTCCCTGGCGACGGGGCCTTTGCCCGCGAGGAAATCCCACTCCCCCTTCCCAACCCATGGAAACGAAACGTACGTCCCTCCGACTTTGATTTCTTTCCCGATGGCAGGCTCGCGCTCCTTACCTTCGACGGGGACGTCTGGATCGCGAACGATGTGACCGGCAGGCGGAAGCACATCACCTGGCAACGCTTCGCGGGTGGCCTGCATGAACCGATGGGGCTCCGCGTCGTGGACGGTCAGATCGTGGTCTTTGATCGCAATGGTCTCGTGACCCTGCGCGACCGTGACCGGAACGGCGAAGCCGACTTCTACGCGAATCTCTGCAACCTGCCGGCTCAGACCGCGGAGACCCGCGAGTTCGCGATGGGCTTTGAGCTCAAGCCCGGCGGTGGATTCTTCCTCTCAAAGGGAGGACAGGTCCACGGACCACGCGGCAAACTCAACGGAACCATCCTGGAAGTCTCCGCCGATGGAAAAACCATGAAGGTGATTGCCACGGGCCTGCGTCAACCCTTCCTCGGTGTAGACCCGGTCAGCGGTCTCCTGACTGCCAGCGACCAGCAGGGCCACTGGGTGCCTTCCACTCCTCTTCATGTCATCAAGCCCGGTTCATACTACGGATTCCAACCTGTCCGACTCGGTCCAAAGGCCAATGAGGGCAGGACCATCAACGAACCTCCCCTCTGGATTCCACACTTCGTCAATCAATCCGGCGCCCGTCAGGTCTGGCTCCGGAACGCCCGGATGGGCACCCTCAATGACAGCCTCGTGCACGTCGGATACAATCAGCCCGCCCTTTTCAGGATCTACCTTGATGCACACGGTCAACAGGGCGCGGTCGCGCCACTGCTCACCGGCTTCCCGACCGGCCTGCTGAGCGGACGCGTCAATCCCGTCGATGGACGACTCTACGTGGGAGGATTCAATCTCTGGGGAACAACCGGCAAGAAGATCCAGGGACTCTACCGGATCCGTCCCACGGGAAAGCCCTCCTCTCTGCCCTCCACCGTCCGTGCCTTCAAGGAAGGCGTGGTCCTCAGGTTTGATCATCCCCTCGGTCACGACCACGCGACCAGCATGTCCCGCTACAGCGTTGATCGCTGGAACTACCAACGCACCGCCGACTACGGCTCGGGCCATTTCCGGCCCGACGGTAGTCCCGGACAGGAGCCTCTCGCCATCTCCTGCATCTACATTTCCGAGGACCATCAGTCTGTGTTTCTCGGCATCCCGGGAATGAAACCCATCCACAGCCTGCGGATCACCTGCCGGTTAGAGTCCCGCTCGGCACAGTCTGTCTACCTGAGTATCAAAGCTCTCATCCCGATCAACCTGACCAAACTGGGCTTTGAGGAAACGGAAGTCCATCTCACCCCCGCAACGATTGCGGCCGACGCACCCCGGGAAAAACCCACTGCGGAAAGGGGAAGGCAAATCGCCACCACATACGGCTGCCTGGCCTGCCACAGCACCGACGGCACGAAAAAGGTGGCCGAGGACCCCAGCCTGGTGATTGGTCCCACCTGGAAGGGCCTTTTCCAATCGGAGCGCACCCTCGTCGACGGTTCCACCCGGCGGGCAGACGAAAGCTACCTGCGCGAATCCATCCTCTATCCGGCCAAACGGGTGACCAGGGGATTCGAGACGCGAAAGACCGGAGTGGGCATGCCTCCCTACCTCGGTGTTCTCAACGAGGATCAGGTCGCCTCCCTCATCCTCTATCTCAAATCGCTGCGCTAAACTGGCTCGACCCTCCCATTGGCAGGCGCTTACATCGCCCCGGCCCACTCCGCCGACCCTCCCGGCTCCTCTCCCATGTCAAAACCCCAGACCTTCCAGCTCCACGCGGACGACAATGTCGTGGTAGCGGGCGGAATCCTGGAAGCCGACGAAGCAGTGGAGGGCTCTGCCATCCACCCAGCTACCCGGATCCCGAGCGGACACAAGATGGCTGTGAAGTCCATCGCCGCCGGTCAGAGCGTTTTCAAGTTCGGACAAATCATCGGACAGGCCACCTGTGACATTTCTCCGGGCGAGCACGTCCACGAACACAACCTCGCCATGTCGGATCATGGTGGCGACTACGCCTACGCCAGGGACGCTCGCGAGACGGAACTGGTCGCGGAAGACCAACGCGCAACCTTTCAAGGATATCGCCGGGGTGACGGAAAGGTCGGTACCCGCAACTACGTGGGCATCCTCACCTCGGTCAACTGCTCCGCCACCGTGGCCTCCCTCATCGCACGGGAGGTGGAAAAGCGAGCAGTCCTGGACGACTTCCCCAACGTCGATGGCATTGTGGCCCTCACCCACGGTACGGGCTGTGCGGTGAGCACCATGAACGAGGGCTTTCGCATGCTGCAACGCACCATCTGGGGACATGTCCGCCACCCCAACTTCGGGGCGGTCATGATGGTCGGGCTTGGCTGCGAAGCCAACCAGATCCCCCTCATGGTCGAGCACTTTGGCAAGCCCCCCGAGGGCAGCTTTCATCTGGAGACAATCCAGCATAATGGTGGCACGCGCAAAACGATCGAGTCCTGCCTCGACCGCCTGCATAGCGAGATTCTTCCCCGGGCCAACCAGGCCCGGCGTGAACCGGTCCCCGTGAGTGAGCTCCGCGTGGCCCTGCAGTGCGGTGGTTCCGATGGACTCTCCGGAATCACCGCCAACCCGGCCCTCGGCCTGGCCGTCGACCGGCTCATCGCCCAGGGCGGCTCCGCCATCCTGGCCGAAACCCCGGAGGTCTACGGAGCGGAGCATCTCCTCACCCGGCGGGCCGCCACCCGGAAAGTCGGCGAGAAACTGATCTCCCTCATCCGTTGGTGGGAAGACTACGTTGCCAAGCTCGACGGCGACATCAGCAACAACCCTGCTCCCGGGAACAAGCTCGGCGGCCTCACCACCATCCTGGAGAAATCACTGGGGGCCATCAGCAAGGGCGGCACCACCACCCTGCAGTCAGTCGTCAGGTACGCCGAGCCGGTGCAGGGACCAGGACTCCATTTCATGGACAGTCCCGGCTACGATCCCATGTCGATTACGGGGGAAGTGGCCTCCGGCGCCAATCTCATCTGCTTCACCACCGGGCGCGGTTCGGTCTACGGCAACAAACCCTGCCCCTCCCTCAAGATCGCGAGCAACTCCCATATGTTCGAGCGCATGGAAGAAGACATGGACCTCAACGCCGGGACCATTGCGGACGGCTCCGAGAGTCACGAGGAAGTCGCCAATCGCATCCTCGTGCGCATGATTGAAGTGGCCGCCGGCTCCCCCACCAAATCCGAGGCCCAGGGTTTCGGCGATCACGAGTTCGTGCCCTGGAGCATCTCGGCCATCACATAAGATTGCCACACCTGGACGGGACATTCGGGCTTCCAGATCCTGCCAGTTTTCCTACCCTCCTCTCCATGTCGAACTACTCCCTCTCCGGCCACGTCGCCCTCGTCACCGGCAGCAGCAAGGGCCTCGGGGCCTCCATCGTGCGCAACCTCGCCTCCGCCGGAGCCTCCGTGGCGGTCAACGCCTTCAACAACGTCGAGCGGGCCCGGGAAGTGGCCGATGAAATCAACGAAGGTGGGGGCAAGGCCATCGCAGTCGGGGCGGATGTGACCAAATCCACCGAAATCGCCGCCCTGGTGGAGGAAACGGCCAGCAAACTGGGTCCCATCGACATCGTCGTCCCCAACGCCACCGGACCGCAACCCCTCAAGCCGATCGAGGAATACGACGAAGCCCTCTACCAGGAAATGTACGAATTCTTC
>DMYM01000293.1 GCA_003483645.1 Verrucomicrobiales bacterium | reverse complement strand
AGAGCTTATCGGCCCTCATGCATCGCCGGATAAAATTCAGTTCACACCAGCTCTGCCTAAAACTCGCTCCGGGAAGATCATGCGCCGCATCCTCAAGGAACTGGTGGCCACTGGAGGAGTAACCGGTAATATCATGACCCTCGAGGATTTCAGCGTGGTCAGCAACCTGCAGAAGAACCTGAGAAAATAATTTTACGTTGCCCAGCAGGCCGCAGCCGCCCAGCATCCCATCCCCCAACGATGACCCAAACCCCTTATCTCCTATGGCGTATAGCACGGGCTTTCGGTATTTCGTTGAGGCAACGTCATGCGACCCACGCCGCGACCGAAGTTCATCTCCTGCGGGAAGCCGAGGAAATCCTGGGCCGCCTTGCCTGGGAGGAGGTCGAAGGAATCGAGGAGCTCTCAGTGGAATACTGGAACCTGCGCAAACTCACCAAGAAGTACGAGGAGCTCTCGCATAAAAGCGAATCTGCCAACGTCAACCTGTCGGAGTTCAACGAGCACCGGACAGACCTGCTGGGCAAGGTGGTTGACAGCTCCAAGGACCTGACGGAAGAACGGACGGCCCTGGCCGAAAAGAGCGAACGACTCAAATCCGAGCGTGAAACAATCGTGTCCGACGCCCGCACCGTCAAGCGGCGCCATGACGGCATCAAGGCCAAACTTGAAGTCCTCGCCGGTGAGGACGACCAACAATCTCCGAAAATCGAGGCCTCCAGACAGGAACTCCTCAGGCTGAAGACGCACTTCAAGGACCTGCGCGATCACCGCGATGCCCTGATCATCAAGATCGATTCGGTCGAAAGCACCCTTAAGGACATTGATACCCGTATCGAAATGCGGCGCTCCGAGATGCGGGACGAAGCCTTGGACAACTACCAGAACATTGGGAAGGCCAACCGGGACCTCTCCCACAACCGTGCGGAGATGAGCTCCCTGGAGAGCGAGATGATCGCGCTCTTCTCGGAAATCGGTCGCTACATCCTCTCTGTCCTCCACGTCTCTTCCGTTGCCGAAGTGGCTTCCAATCACCGCAGCCTCCTCAATCAGATGTCCGCCCTCACTCTTTCGATCACGCTGAACAATCGCCTTGCCGGTCGCCCGAACGCCACGACGACGCAGAGCAACAAGAGCTAATGGACGCGGGAGCCTTCAGGCTGGCTCGAATAGATACCGGGCATTGGGTCACCTCCCTGTTGCGGCCTCGCCCAGCCTTTCAAGCAGGATTCCGTGCAGGCCTCCGAACCCTCCGTTACTGAGGATCGCCACCACATCGCCTGCCTCGGCCTCGGCCACAACATACCCTGCTATCTCCTCCACGGTGGGGAGGTAGACTCCCTGCCCTCCCCCCGCGTCGATGTCACGAACGAGCTGTTCGGGGTCGAGCCGTTCCTCCTCCGCAAACTTTTCCGGATCCGCGATGGCGGGGACCACCGCACGGTCGGCACTGGCCAGTGCATCCGCCAGCTCGGACTGGAAAATGTTGCGCCTGGTGGTGTTGGAACGCGGCTCGAAGACGACCCAGAGTCGGGCCTCGGGATAGCGTTGCCGCAGAGCCTGCACCGCGAGCCTGATCGCGGTAGGATGATGGGCGAAATCATCAATCACCCTGACCCCACGCACCTCTCCGCGCAGTTGCTGGCGGCGGGCTATGCCCTGAAAGCTCGCAAAGGCACTGCGAACCTCATCGGGCCTCAGTCCCGCAAACATCCCCCCGGCCACCGCCATGGCAGCATTGCGCACATTGAACTCACCCACCATGGGAATGGTGTAACGCTCGTCCACCAGAGTGAAACTGCTGCCATCCGTTTCGTAGGAAACATCCTCGATCCTCATGTCGCAACGCTTTCCGAATCCAAGCGTGCGCACCGGACAGGGAGCCCCCTCGATCACATCCAGGACATTGCAATCATCTCCGTTAACTACCGTCACCCCGCCACTGGGAACAATGTTCAGGAGTCGCCGGAAGGTCAGCTTGATTTCGTCCAGTGAGTCATAGATGTCCGCGTGATCAAACTCGATGTTGTTGATGATGACGAACTCGGGGAGGTAGTGCAGGAACTTCGAGCGCTTGTCGAAGAAAGCCGTGTCGTATTCGTCGCCTTCCAGGACGTTGAACTCGGAATCGGTGAAGCATGCCCCGCGCCCCAAGTTGGCCGGGATCCCCCCGATCATGTAGCCGGGCTCACGCCCGGCCGACTGCAGAACCCAGGTCAGGATCGCGCTGGTAGTGGTCTTGCCGTGCGTCCCTGTTACCACGAAATTCCGCTTTCCGCGCAGAAACTGATCCTTCAGAACTTCAGGCAGGCTCTGGTAGAGAAGTTTGCGATTGAGGGCCTCCTCCGCCTCTTCGTTGCCGCGACTGATCGTATTCCCGATGATGATGACATCCGCGCTCTCCGGGATGTTGGATGCGCGATAGCCTTCCACGATTTCCACCCCGCTTTCCTCAAGGAAGGTGGACATGGGTGGATAAATGCGCTCATCGGATCCTGTTACCGTGATCCCCCGCTCTTTCATGGCAGCAGCCACCGCACCCATCGCCGTCCCGCAAACACCAATGAAATGATAGTGATTTTTCTCAGCCATTCGTCATCGGTGAATCATCCAGCATCCCGCTTCGCCCATTCAACATCAAACACCCGAAATTCTCAAAACCCCGGCGCTGCCACCGTGGCAGTATCCAGTTCTTCGCGGCGGCTCTCCAGGATGCGGTCCGCTGTTTCACACACCATCTCTTCCAACAGATTTCGAAGGTGACTTCCCTTCCGGTAGTCCGCGGGAGCGATGTGCTTCACACGGTCAGCGTGCGCACACAACTTGTAACACTTCAGAAAGCTGCGCCCGCTTGAATCCTGGGGATTGTAGACCGCAATGGCGTGTCCGCCATTCCTCTTCATTACCGTGAAACAGGGAACGTCAGTGGGACCGTCACCCACGTAGATCATGTTCTCGAACGGAATGGGTCGCAGTTCAGGCGGCATGTGATCGTTCACGTCATCCTCGTGCTTGAGCAACCCCTTGTTGATCCGGAAGAGAAACTGCGTCTTGGTGGTATGCGAGATGGTACGCTTGGGAAAACTGATGCGCCCTTCGTGATCCTCGCCGAATTCGCAGCCGAATATGGCCGTCATCTTGCCCGCCAGACTACTTCCCTCCAGCAGGGCCTTGAGACCCGATGAGATGATGTAGTGTTCGATGGCGACTCCCGCGGCGTGGTGCTCGGGGCGCAGAACCGCGGACCGGATCTCATCGAAAAGTTCCGGAACCCCCGGGTAGTAGCGGAGTCCGCGCCCCAGTTCGACCAGACGAGCGTTGGTCACTGCATCCATCTGCAGGTAGTCGAGCAGACACTTCATGTAGGCCAGCTCACCATCCCACTGCTGTTCCCTGACAAGAGTTTCGCACCGCCTCCAGAACTGCTCAGGATCAATCCCGAATTCGGGAAAAAGCACGTCATCCTGCATAAAGCTGGGACTCAAGGTCTGATCGTAATCGTAGATCAGGGCAATCGTGCTCTGTGGAATCGCCATGGGTCAAATACGTGTCCCAACCATGCAGTGGACCGGGACCGACACAAGGACAAGTTCAGGTCGCCCCCACAGGGAGTGCCGCGCCTTCGAATAGCCCCAACAGGAAGGGGTGATCTCCGCACTGTTGGGGAACCTCAAGTTCCCTTGTCACGTTCAAATAGCGGAGCGCGCATCCGGTCTCCCTCACACCTGTACCCATGGCGGACCATTTGGCGGGGCCCCCAGTCAAAACCCCAACGCAAGGCCCGACCGGGGAACACCGCGGCCCTGAAGATCCCCGGTATTCCGGCCCTCGCGCCCCCCTGCCTTGATCGGGTTTACCCGTCCTTCTCAATCAATTGCAGGACCATTTCCCAAACAATTTTGATTGTTTCGAGTCTCCGAATGAGAGTCCATTAACCTATGCCTTTGCGGCGAGTGGCGGGCGGGAACCAGCGAAATACCGATCAAGCGCCAAAAGGCGCGATCGTTTCGCTGTCCTGCGCCCTTGTCCTGCTGGTCCCGCTGCCCTGCTCCGGCCAGGAGGTCGATCCCCCGCCCACCGGAGAGGAATTGCTGACCATTCCGGAGGGGAACGCCCCCAGGGCGCCTGGGGATCCCTTCAACCTGGTCCCCACCATGCCCGAGAATCTCCGCATCATCGGCGAGGACTACGAGACCAGGTGGGACGCGGAGAAGGAACTCATCCTCTACCACGGGAACATGCAATGCCGCACCAACAACGGCATTCAGCTCTTTGCGGACGACATCGTCATAAACCTGCAGGGGAAATTCGTGCGCTTCACCGGAAATGTGTCCGTTTACCAGGGTGCGATCCTGCATCGCGGCAAATCGGCCACCTACTGGTATGAGGAAGAGCGTCTGGAGGGAGACGGTCTGCGCATCGGCATGGACCCCATTCTCCTCGAGGCCGACAGATTTCGAATGGTGCAGAGTGACGGACGCACCCTCTTCGTGGGCGAGGATGCGGGCGTGACCACCCACGACATCAGGGATCCCGCCTTCTGGGTGCGGGCGGCAAGGACCACTGTCATCCCAGGCGACAAGGTCATCTTTCGCGACATGAAGCTCTATGCCGGAGACAGGCCGATTTTCTGGCTGCCCTACCTGGCACAGCCTCTCAACACGGAACTGGGCTACCACTTCATCCCGGGAGCGCGTTCAAACTGGGGCCCCTACCTCCTCAACCGCTATGGGCTCATGCTCGGAGGCGACAAAGACCCCCGGACCGGCGAACGCAGGGACGCATGGCTGCTCTCCCAGTGGCACCTCGACCTGCTTACCAAACGCGGGGCAGGCACCGGTGTCGACTTCTTCGATACCCGCCAGCGCGAAAACCCGAACCTGGGCTGGCTCAAGCTCTACCACATCCACGACTTCGACTCGACCCGAAACCGGAGTGGCATCCGGCGCGAG
>DMYM01000268.1:1676-2714 GCA_003483645.1 Verrucomicrobiales bacterium | reverse complement strand
ACAAAAGAACCATGTCAAAACAAGCAGTAGGACTCTTGGAGACGCGCGGATTGTGCTGTCTCGTGAGCGGTATAGATGCGGCGCTCAAGGCCGCCAACGTGCAGTTGACCGGGCCGATGAAGAACGTCGGCAACGGTCTCTGCAACGCAGTGGTCACCGGTGACGTGGCAGCCGTAAAGGCAGCCATTGATGTCGGAGCGGACACTGCTGCCAGTCTGGGTGAAGTGGTGAGCGCGCACGTGATTGCCCATCCGGACGAGGCGATTCAGCAGGTGATTATCAGTAAGAAGAACGCCAACGGCGACAAGTAAGCAGAGATCTGCAAGCGGAGCGATGTTTTTGGCAGAAGTTATCGGTCAGGTAGTGGCCACCAAGAAGGACGACAGCATGCTGGGGCGCAAGCTCCTGCTTGTGCGTCCCAAGCTGGTGGACGAATCGGATCCCTCCAGATTCCGTGATGGGGTGAATACCATCGTGGCGGTTGATACTGTGGGAGCAGGAGAGGGTGAACTGGTGATGTTCTGTCAGGGCAGTTCCGCCCGGCAGGCTGCGGGACTGAAGACGATTCCCGTCGATGCCGCGGTGATTGCCATCGTGGACAGCGTCGATGTGCTCGGTAAGAAGGTCTACGGCTCCTCGTGAACACCGGATGCGAACGGCAAACAGGGAGGCATGAACGATGAACATTGACCAGGAAACTCTGAGGAGTGTGGTGGAGAAGGTCATGGCGGACCTGGGGAGGAGAACGTCGTCCGCTGATCCCATTCCCGCCAAAGCGGCAGTCCGGGCACCCTCACCGACTCCTTCACCTTCGCCTGCTTCGGCGGAGAAGGAATGCACTTGCCCTTCCGCGGCAGGTTCAGGGCAGAGGAGTCATGGGGTCTTCGACTGCGTCAACATAGCGGTCAACGCAGCCCACGACGCCTTCCTGGAACTGAAGAACCTGGGCTTGGAAGGTCGCTCGCGGGTGATTGAGATCGTGAAGGGCGTCTGCTCGGCCAATACCGAGTCATGGGGAGCATTTGAGTTGAACGAGAC
>DMYM01000268.1:0-1397 GCA_003483645.1 Verrucomicrobiales bacterium | reverse complement strand
GTATGCTCGGCCAACACCGAGTCCTGGGGAGCGTTTGAGCTGAACGAGACCAAGATCGGGCGCCTCGACCACAAGATCGCCAAGCTCGAAATCATGAACAAGGTGCCGGGGGTGGAGTGGCTTCGGCCGTATGCCCTCAGCGGCGATGACGGGATCACGCTTGAAGAGTATGCTCCCTTTGGGGTGGTGGGCGCGATCCTGCCCGTGACGCACTCGGTTCCCACGATGACGGGCAATGTGATCAATATGGTTGCGGCGGGTAACGCGGTGGTCTTCAACCCCCATCCCGGCGGAGTCAAGAGCGCTGTGATGGCGGCTCGCGAATACAACAGGGCCATTGAGCGCGAACTGGGCATTGAGAACCTCATCTGCGTGATTGAGAATCCTACCCTTGAGACGTTCGAAAAGATCTCGAAGCATGAGTTGATTGCGATCATGGCTGTGACCGGCGGACCAGCGGTAGTGAAGGCGGCGATGCGGTCGGGGAAGCGCTCGATCTGCGCAGGGCCTGGTAATCCGGTGGTGGTGGTCGATGAAACTGCAGATCTCGATCGCGCCGCACGTAATATAATTGAGGGTGGGGCCTTCGATAACAACCTGCTGTGTATCGGGGAAAAAGCGGTTTTTGTAGTGGATTCTGTTTACCGGAAATTTCTGGAGTCCATGGAGCATGCGGGTGCGGGCAGGTTGAACAAGCAGCAGTTGGAGCGCCTGAGCAAGGCTGCCTTTACCTACAGGGAGGACGACGGAGGTTGCTCGCATGCGGTGGTGAATCGTGCCTACGTGGGAGCCAGTCCCGGGAAGCTTGCGGAGGTAGCGGGGACGCGCATTCCTGATGGCTGCGAGCTTCTCTTTTCAGAGACGGATGCGGGTCATCCCTACGTGCAGGAGGAACAGATGATGCCGCTAGTGCCCATCATCTCGGCCCCGGATTTCGAGACTGCAGTGCAGCAAGCCAAGGAGGCTGAACACGGCTACCGTCACTCCGCCATCATTCACTCCACCAACGTGAGTAACATGACGCACATGGGTCGTGAGATGGACACTACGATTTACGTGAAGAATGGGCCGGCTTTGGCGGGCCTGGGATTGGGGGGAGAGGGTTATCTGAGCTATTCGGTGGCGACTACCACCGGCGAAGGAATCACCACCCCAAAGACGTTCACCCGCGTGCGCCGTTGCGTGATGGTGGAAAACCTTCGGATTGTCTGAGAGAGTCATGCTGTTATGCCGGATAGTTGGAAGAGCGGTTGCGACGCACAGCCATCCCAGTCTGGATGGTTTTAAGATGCTGCTGTGCCAGCAGGAGAATGCGGACGGCAAACCCATCGGCGATCCTCCCTTTGTGGCGATCGATCTGTTCGGAGCCGGCGTGCACCAGCGGGTCTTTGTGAGCA
>DMYM01000058.1:11687-11837 GCA_003483645.1 Verrucomicrobiales bacterium | reverse complement strand
CCCAAATCCGCCGACATGACATCAAAAATCCCCTGCCATTTTGCGTTAATTCCACCAGCCATGGATCTCTGGCTGTCCGATTCGCCGTTGCTATTACATGGCCAAACAGCTAGTTTTCCCGCCCATGCATCCCCCGCATCCCCCGCATCC
>DMYM01000058.1:0-11371 GCA_003483645.1 Verrucomicrobiales bacterium | reverse complement strand
ATCCCCCGCATCCCCCGCATCCCCTCAGAATCACTGCGCTCATCCTCGCAGTGCTGGGTCTCAGTCTCGGCACCGGCCTGAGCCAGCAGGACAAGAAAAAGTCCTTCCCCGACAAGTTTCAGGAGAAGTGGGAGAAGGAGGGCCCCAACGTGCGGATCAAGCGGCATCAGGATGGTTCGCGAACCGTCTTCCGTCGCAGTCCCAACGACCGCACGCTGGTCAAGCGCACCTGGGGGACCAACGGGGCGGTCAAGATGATCGTGGTCTACCGCCTCAACGCCCAGGGAGACCCTCTCGCCTGCAAGATCTACGACGGTCGCGAGTCACTCCTCTACAAGGTCTCCTACGGCTACGGCAAGACCACCGGTCGACTACAGGCCGAACGCATGTTTGATGCCCGGGCACTGCGCACCAATCCCCGCACCGGCAAGGAAACCCCCATCCGCGTGATGTACTACAACTACGACGCCCAGGGCAACCCCACCGCTCCCGAGGTATACACCTTCAAGGAGGGCAAGAGTGCGGAGGAAGTGTTCGGCGCACACGGTACGTTTCCACGCAACAATCCGTTCAAGCCCTGACGAACCCATCCGGCCAGAATCCATGAAGGGCGTCGGCACACTTGCCTCCCTGACAGGGGCCGCGACAGCCGCAGGCACGCTGCTGGTATTACTCAAACCCGATCCACAATCGGCAGCGACCAAAGAGCAGGAGACCGGTCTCAGCATCGAGGCCTACGTGGAAGACACCCTTGGCCTGCGCTTCAGGACCACTCCCGAGATCCACCGGGTCGCACAAGAGGTCTCCCTCTCCAGGATCGAGGAAAATCTTGCCGCCCAGTTTGGGCCCGGGGGCCTCGCCCGACGTTCGCGCGCCCTTGAGTTGATGGGCTTCCACGAGTTCGCCGGGCGCTCCATGGGGGAGGGTCTGACAGCTCTCCAGTCGACAGGGGTGCGGGGCTGGCTGGATGAACGTGAAAACCACCTTCTCATTCCCAACGACTTCAACGAGGAGGAGGTTGAGGATCGCGTCATCCTCCATGGCCTCCTCGCCCGCCTCCTCGTTCACCAGCACAGCCCCATGGTGATCGGCCGATTGAGCGACGACGAGAGGATTGCCCAGTCGGGCCTGCACGCCGCCATCGCGGAGTCCTTGAAGGCCAAGCTGCGAGAGGAATCCCGGGAGGCCTTTGAAGTGCCAACCTCCCTCGTCACAACACGGGAAGCACTCCTCGCCAGTCTGCCCATCTACCTGGCCACCCTCGGCGAACTCCCCCAGGAACGGGGCGTTGCCCGCATCTACCTGGAGACCCGCCTGCGCACAGAATCCCGCACCCTGCCGGACCTGATCGAGGATCCGCCACAGAGCACCTTCGAATTGCTCGGGGGCGATCCTTCCGCCATTGCTCCGGTGACCATTCCTGCTCCCCCGGTCGATCAGGAAACCCAACTGGAAGAATCACTGGGCGCCCTGCAAATCCAGACTCTCATCGAGTGGCTCGAAAGCTACGAGCAGGCCCAGGCTCTCGCCCTGCTCTGGCGCGGAGACCGCTACCGACTCTTCGCCAATACAAGCGGCGATCACCTCCTCTGGGTCTGTCGGTGGGAGACGGAGGCCGCAGCCATCCGTGCGGCTGAGATCCTCTCCCGGCGTCACGAAAAGCCGGGCGCTCCCAGACGCTGCTTCTCTGTGGTTTCTCAGGGAAAGATCACGGTACTGGCCAACTGTGCCGACGACGAAACCCTGGAATCCATCAAGAAACTGCAGTGGTCCACCGGGACCAGCTGGCTCCCCGGTTACCGGGACATTATTCTCTCCGATGGCAACTTGTCTTCTCTACGGTAGACAGCAAAACCGATTCACGCGTAGCCTGCCGACACATGATCGCCAAGCGAGTCATCTTTTCCGGTCGGGTCCAGGGTGTGGGCTTCCGTTACACCACCAGGGAAATCGCCACCAGCTTCGACGTGGTCGGGGCTGTTCGAAACCTGCCCGACGGCACGGTGGAATTGGAGATCATGGGCGAGACCGATGAGGTGGAGGCTTACCTGGCCGAAATCACGGAAGAGAGCTCGGTGGCGCACTTTATCAAGGAGGTGCAGTCCGAGAAGATTGCTCTGATCGAAAATGCCATAGGATTCCGCATCACGCGCTGATCCGGCCTCCGGATTACATCTTCATCCCTTGCAGGGCCTGCTCCGCTATTCCTCCTCCACCACGCGATAGATTCCCTTGTCGCCGAACGACAGGACCGCCCAGGTCGTCTCCGTGCTGTCCGCCAAGGTGGAACTCTTCTCGCGCCAGCACAGATCGTTGGCGAGATATTGAATGACGTAGAATTTGCCCGGTGTGCTGGCCCATGTCAGCGACACCTCTTCGAATTCGTGATCGTAGGTCACCTTCTTCAACTCGATGGCCCGCACCTCGGCCAGTTGCGTCCGAATGGTGGCGGGATCCATCGTGAAATTGATCAACTGGCCTGTCCCGCTGGAAATCGAACCCCTGGCCTCGGTAATACGCGTAAAACTCTGTGATACGCATTTCAGGTCCGTGGAATCGAGGTAGTCGGGAGGGTCTCCACCATCCGTCGATTCGTCACGAAATTCCACTCGCAGACTGGGATTCGCTCCCAAGGTTGCCCCACCGGGGAAAGAAGGAAAATCTCCCCCGTCCTCTCCCGCAACCGTGACCTTGAAAAAGTCTACCGTATCCCCGGCCACCTTCACATCCTGGATCTCAATGCTGTAAGGCGGACCTTCCGATCCGGAGACCAGCGTACCTCGCCAGGTGTTCCCTCCAATCCTGATCCTGAGATCGATATCAATGGCATCATAGTATTCCTCCTGCTGCCAGAAGAGCTGGTCACTGAGATCGAAAAACTGCCTGAAGACGTGCCCTTCGCTCGCGTTATCGTAGCTCAGTTCGATGGAAACCGGATCATCGATCGCCGCAACCTGAAGCAAATCCGGCCCATGCACAAACTGCACCCTACCGGTGGCGGTCCATTTCACTTCAGCGGCGCTCCCGCAGACGGAACCCAGAACGAGCACACAGGAGGAAAGGGCAACGTAGCGAAGCATGGGCAGGGATCAGTCCGGTAACCGATGGAAGCACGCCGCCCAAGTCTCTGCGAGAAATCGCTCCCACAAATCTCAACCCATTGTCTCGGCCCGGACCCACTTGAGGTAGGCCTCACTCCCTGCCCCCACCCGCAGGGCCAGTAGTTCCGGCACATCGTAGGGATGACGGGCCAGCAATTCGCGCTCCAGCTCAACGAAACACTCCGCGGTTGTCTTGAAAACCGCCAGGACTTCCGATTCGCTGGAAATCTTGCCCTCCCAGCAAAAAATGGACTCCACGGCAGGGATCAGATTCACACAGGCCGCCAGTTGCTTTTCCACCAGAAGTGTGCCAATATGTCGCGCCTGAGGGAGATCCGGAAAGGTACATAGGACCACCTGAACGTCACTCATCACCCTTCAATATCTAAGAACACGGAACCGGCAACCCGGAAAGAGACCTTGAACAGCGGATTCATCGAGAAACTGATAACGCGACTCGATCGCCTGAGCCCCCGTCAGGTGAAAAGCCTGGTGGACCGCCTGGTGCGGGAAAGGGGATTTCTCGAAAACGTCTTCGATGCCCTCCAGGAGGGTGTCCTTATCCTCGATCCCGAGGGCGCGGTCACTTTTCTCAATGGTGCAGCCTGCGGCTTCTTCGGACTGCAGGCCGAGGAGGCGGTGGGGCAATCGCTTGACGTCCTTGTCCGTGGGCTGGATTGGACATCGCTGATCGGGCCCGGTCGCCGGACCATCAATCGCGACCTGGAAGTCTTCTATCCCGAGAACCGCTTTCTCAACTTCTATCTCTCACCCCTCGTGGAGGATGTGGACGGCCAGGAGGAATTGCTCGGCTATGTCATGCTGGTCCGCGATATCACGCAGTCCCGGCGCGAGACGGAGGAAGCCATCGAAAGTGAGAAGCTCAATGCCCTTACACTCCTGGCCGCCGGGGTGGCTCACGAAATCGGCAATCCTCTCAACTCGCTCGGAATCCACCTTCAGCTTCTGGAACGCAAGGTGAGCGACCTGCCCCCGGGCGATCACAAGAATCTCGATGAACATCTCACCACGGCACGCAACGAAATCCAACGACTCGACAACCTGCTCAAGGAATTCCTCCACGCCATCCGCCCCACCAGTCCACTCCGTAAAACCGGCAATCTCAATAAAGTGATCGAGGATACCCTCGCCCTGCTGGCACCTGAGTTGAAGGAGAGAAACGTGAGCGTGCATCTCAACCTGGACGATCAGCTTCCCTCTCTTCCCCTCGATGCCGACCAACTCAAACAGGCCTTTTTCAACCTGCTCAAGAATGCCTATCAGGCCTTGCCCGGCTCGGGCGGCGACGTGCACGTCGATTCCCGGTTCAATGAATACGAAATCGTGATCTCCGTGCAGGACAACGGCTCCGGAATTTCGCCGGAAGTGATGGGCTCTCTCTTTGAGCCCTTCCGCTCCGGCCGCAAGTCCGGCACCGGTCTCGGACTCCTCATCGTCCGCCGCATCGTGCGCGAACATGGCGGCGAGATCAAAGTGGAAAGCGAGGAAGGTGAGGGAACCACCGTGCGCCTCTACTTCCCCAGTGTCGAAAAACGCGTCCGCCTCATCGAGGATTCCTCGCCCAAACCCAAATCCGTCATCGAAGTCTGAAAACCATCTCCATCCTCCATTCTTCCCTTCCCTGCAGCGTGACGGACCAGTTATTCCCAACCATCTGACTTTCCCGTTCCAACACTCATGAATCCCATCGTCCTGATAGTAGACGACGAAAAGCCAACCCGAGACGGCTTGCGCCAGGCTCTCGATGAGCGCTTCGAAGTGTACGTCGCGGCCGACGCCCGGGAGGCCCGCCAGGTTCTCAAGAGTGAACCAGT
The DNA here is from genome assembly GCA_003483645.1 of Verrucomicrobiales bacterium. Classification (GTDB taxonomy): domain Bacteria; phylum Verrucomicrobiota; class Verrucomicrobiia; order Verrucomicrobiales; family Akkermansiaceae; genus Roseibacillus_B. The sequence continues at coordinate 6,435 of DMYM01000058.1, read as the reverse complement.
GGATGTCCTCCTTACTGATCTTCGACTCGGAACGGACTCGGGAATGGATCTCCTCGATGAAGCACTCACCCTGATCAAACCCCCCGTCTCCATCATGATGACCGCCTACGGCTCGGTCGAGACCGCAGTGGAGGCGATGCGGCGGGGCGCCTGGCACTTCGTGACCAAGCCGCTGAACCTCGAAGAAGTCGAACTTCTCGTAGCCCGGGCAGCCCGTGGACGCGAAATCGAGAGCGAAAACAGACGACTCACCTCAGAGAACCGCGAACTCAAGAAGAAGACTGCGAGCCAAAGTGCCGGCCTCGAACGACTCATCGGAAAGTCCCAGGCCCTGATACGGATCGGAGAAATGGTAACCCAAGTCGCGCCCACTCGCGCCACCGTCCTGATCGAGGGCGAATCAGGAACGGGTAAGGAGCTTGTCGCCCACGCACTGCATGACCTGAGCGGACGTCCCGCCGACAAGCTCGTCATCGTCAACTGCGCGGCTCTCTCCCTCCAGTTGCTTGAGTCCGAACTCTTCGGTCACGAAAAAGGAGCCTTCACCAGCGCCCACCAACGGCGCATCGGCCGTTTTGAACAGGCCGATGGCGGCACGCTCTTCCTCGACGAGATCGGAGAAATTGATGCCACCACTCAGGTCAAACTCCTCCGTGCACTCTCCGAACGAACCGTCGAGCGGGTGGGATCCAACACGTCCATTGCCGTCAATGTCAGAGTGGTGGCCGCCACCAACAGGAACCTGCATGAACTGGTCACCACCGGTCAGTTCCGCGAGGATCTCTTCTTCCGACTGAACGTCGTGACCATCAAGATGCCTCCCCTCCGGGACCGCGCTGAAGACATCGTGCTGCTGGCCAGCTCCTTTCTGCGTGAATTCGCAGAGGAAAACGGTCGCCCCCTCAAACCGCTTAGCGACGAGGCCCTGAACCTTCTTCGTCAATATTCCTGGCCCGGGAATGTCCGGGAACTGCGTACTGCCATCGAGCACGGGGTAGTCATGTCCAATGAAGAGGGCATTGAACTGCACCATCTCCCTGCCTTTCTCGACCAGAATACTCTCTCCAACCCGGCTGAAAACGCAGATCCCGCCAACGTGGCCGAAAAGGGCCTTGCGCCTCCCCGAGAATTTAACTTGCATGACCTCGAAATGCACGCCATTCGGAGTGCCCTGCGGCACACGAGCGGGAATCGCACCAAGGCAGCAGATCTCCTAGGCATCAGTCGGCGCACCCTGCAACGAAAACTGAAAGACCTTTCGAGCGCTTCGGACGCACCCTGATTTAAACCCGCATCATGAGTACCGCAGATAACCCTGTCTCCGTCAACGCCGGCATAATCATTCGCCGCGTTCTCTTTTTCATCCTGCTGATTGGCCTTTCGCTCCTGTACCTCCTCGTCACCTTCCGGGGCCTGGACTCCCCCAAGGGCATGGACCAGGCACAGATCGCACGCGAAATCGCACGCAACGAGGGCTTCACCACCAAGGTCCTGCGACCGGTCTCGATCTGGCAGAACGGTGAAGTCCGGGATGGTCAGCCAATCATCAAGGATGCCAACCGCGACACCTATCACGCACCCCTGCATCCCATCCTCCTGAGTTGGGCTCTGAAATTCGTCGGCGGAGACGACGCGGACAAGTGGCGCATGACCGAAAACGACACCGTCTACAAGCTCGATCGAGTCGTGGCGGCCACCTCGGTGATCTGTTTCCTCATCGCCATCGGGGTGAACTATCTCCTCATCTCGCGAATCTTCGACGCCAGGATCGGGGGCGTGACGGCCCTGCTCATGCTGCTCTGTGATCTCAACTGGAAATTTTCCCAGACCGGGCTGCCCCAGATGTTCATGCTGCTCCTCTTTTCCTGCGCCTGCTTCTTCGCATACCGTGCGGTGGAGGCCACAGAGGAAGGTCGGACCGCCCTCGGGCCTGCTCTCATCGCAGCCACTTTCCTCGGACTCCTCGCCCTCACCCACTGGCTGGCGATCTGGATTGTTCTGGGCTTTGCAGTCTATGCCGGGTTTTTCCTCCGTCCGCGAGGAGCCGCCGGCCTCGCGGCCCTGGGATTTGTTCTCCTGCTGTCCCTCCTGCCGCTGATCAAGAACAAACAGTTCAGCGGGAGCATGGGGGGCACTTCCATCCTGGCGGTCTTCAATGGCCTCGGTACCAGCGAGGACTCCGTAATGCGCACCTACAACCTCCAGGATGCCTACCTGCCCCTTCAAAACCTTCCCTTCAAGATCGTAAGAACTACTATTCTCCAGGCCGGGGACCTCTACATCAACCTCGGATCCCTCCTGACCGCACCACTCTTCTTCCTCTCCCTGCTTCATCCCTTCAAGCGAAGATCTATTGCCAATTTTCGATGGTGCCTCCTCCTCATGTGGCTTTTTGGCGCTATCGGGATGGCCATTTTCGGCCTCAAAGCAGGCTCCGCCACCGATCCCAACCAGTTGCACGTCCTCTTCGCTCCCCTTTTCGCTGCCTACGGCCTTGCCTTTGTGGCCATCCTCTGGAGCCGTCTCAAATTTCACACCGAAATTCCGCCTCTGCGTAACGCCCACTTCGTGGTCGCGATCCTGATCAGCGCCGGCCCCATGATCCTCGACCTCCCGCGCCAGATCCGGGAGGTGGGCAAGGCCGGCACGGTGCCTCCTCACTGGCCACCCTACTATCCGGCAGCTCTCAATACCGGACTGGCCGCACAAGTCCGCGAGAACGAAATCGTAGTTACCGATCAACCCTGGGCGGTGGCCTGGTATGCTGACCGTAGTGCACTCTGGCTGCCCAACCGGGTGGATGATTTCAAGGACCTCGAAAATCTCGCTGATTCCCAGGACACGCCCTTCGCGGGTCTCATGATTTCGCCCTATTCTCACAGCAGCAAGGTGCTTCCGGGCGTCTACAACGAGTACGAGGAATGGTCTCCCCTGATCCTGGACGGCTGGGCCTCCGTCTCTACCCGGAGTGCGCCAGGTACTCTCGCGAACCGTGATCCTGAACTCAGGGCGCTCCTCTCCCGTTATCCCAATCCAGTGCGCTTTGTCGATAGCCTCCTCATCTTCTGGTCAGTGTCACCCACTACAGACACTCCCTAGCTCATCCCTTGAGGATCCATGGCTGCCAAGAAGGCAACAGAAACCGGAGTAAGCACCTTCGAAGGTGCCATGGGGGAGTTGGAAGCCCTCGTAGAGGCCATGGAGAACGATCAACTGCCGCTGGAAGACCTGGTCTCTCACTACGAGAAAGGTGCAGAACTGCTCCGGCATTGCGAGAAGGTCCTCTCCTCCGCCAAAGAGCGCATCGAGTTGATCGAGGTGGGTAACTCGTCTGAAAAGGATCTGGCCTCCGCCCCTGAAGAAGATGATGCTTCTCCGAGTCCCGACGGTTCCCCGGTCGACGAATCCATCGACGATGACATCCGACTCCTCTAGTTCGCGGCCTGCTCCCGAGACCTCCCTCCTCTCTGGTCTCAACGGTCCGGAGAATCTACGGGCCCTGGATGACGACCAACTGGTACCGCTTGCGGAGGAGATCCGCGAAACCCTCATCCGAACCCTGTCCCGCACCGGCGGCCACCTCGGCCCCAACCTGGGAGTGGTGGAACTCACCATCGCGCTCCACCGCGTTTTCAACACTCCCACCGACAAGTTTGTCATGGATGTCTCCCACCAGGGCTACGTCCACAAAATGCTGACCGGGCGGGGTGACCGAATTGAATCCATCCGCCAGTATGAAGGGCTCAATGGATTCCTCCTGCGCACCGAATCGGAACACGATTGCTACGGCGCCGGCCATGCCGGAACTGCACTCTCGGCCGCCCTCGGAATGGCCGCCGCCCGTGACCTGAAGGGAGGCAACGAGCACGTGGTCGCGATTGCGGGTGACGCTGCTTTCACCTGTGGCCCCACCCTGGAAGCCCTCGGCAACATCGCTGCAACCACCAACCGCTTCATTGTGGTCCTCAACGATAACGGGTGGTCCATCGACAAGAACGTGGGAGCCATCGCAAAATACTTCAATGCCCTTCAAACCAACAAGGCCTACTCGGGCGTGCGCCAGAAGGCCGCTGACTTCGTGGAGCGGGTTGGAGGCCATGGCGCGCGGCGACTCGCTCACAAGATCGAGCGCAGTGCCAAGAACCTTCTCTTCCCCAACGTTCTCTTTGAGAAGTTCGGCGTGCGTTACTTCGGCCCCCTTGATGGACACAACCTGCCCCTCCTGGTCAGGACTTTTGATTACCTGAAGGATCAGAAGGAACCCGTCATCCTGCACATCATCACTGAAAAGGGACGAGGCTACAAACCGGCCCTTGACCAGCCGGGCAAGTTTCACGGGCTCGGACCCTACAACGTGGAAGACGGTTCCACCAGCGGGGGAGGCAAGCCATCCTACTCTGAGGTCTTTGGACGCACGGTCACCAACCTGGCGAAGGAGGACGACAAGATCGTGGCGATCACTGCCGCCATGCCCGGCGGCACCAAGCTTGAGATCTTCAAGCAGGAGATCCCGGAGCGTTACTTCGACGTCGGGATTGCTGAAGAGCACGCCGCCCTCTTCGCCTGTGGACTGGCCACCCAGGGCTTCAAGCCCTTCCTCTCCATCTACTCCACCTTCATGCAACGGGCCTACGACATGATCATCCATGACATAGCCCTGCAGGAACTCCCCGTCCGGCTCTGCATGGACCGGGGGGGCCTCTCCGGAGACGACGGACCTACCCACCATGGACTCTTCGATATCGGCTACCTGCGCCACATCCCCAACATCGTGCACATGCAACCCGTTGACGAAGACGAGTTCGTCGACATGCTCTGGACCATGGCACACTATGACGACGGACCGATCGCCGTTCGCTATCCGCGTGGTGCAGGCACGGGGACTCAACCCAAGGAGAAACCCCGCCTCCTTGAGATCGGCAAGGGCGAACTCGTCCACGATGGTTGCGACGTGGCCCTCATCGGTCTCGGGTTCGTCCACGATCTCGCCGTGGAAGCCAGGGGAAAACTGGAAGCGCGGGGCTACTCGGCAGCCCTCGTCAACCCGCGTTTCATCAAGCCCCTCGACAAAGAACTCATCCTGGATGTAGCCAGGCGCTGCAAGGTGATCTGCACCTTCGAGGACCATGTCATCAAGAATGGATTCGGCGCGTCCGTCATCGAGTGCCTCCACGAGGCCAGGATCGACACCCCGGTCGAGCGTGTGGGCTGGCCGGACGAATTCGTCGAACACGGCAAAGTCGACATCCTCCGCGACAAGCACGGCATCACCTCCGACGCCGCTGTAAAGAAAGTCCTCCCCCACCTTCCCCGCAAGGCGGCTACTGCGTAGACACGAAAGTCAGGCTGCTGCCTCGTGCCCCGCTGCACCTGGTGCCTTGCATTGATCCTGGAGAAACAGGCAGGATAGTCCCACTGAATGGATACGCGTGGGAATACCATCTGCGGCGTTGGATCACCCCCCATTTCCGCGTAACGTGCTGCTGTGCCAACCGCCGCGAAAGTTCTGATCGATGGCCCCTCGGAGCTCATCTTCGACTACGCCGTACCGAAGGAGGTGACCGCCCTCCCCGGTTGCCGCGTGCGGGTGCCCCTCCGTAACAAGTCGGCCACTGGCACCATCCTGAGTGTCGCAGAGAACGGGAACGTGAGCTTTGAACTGAAGCCCATAAAATCGCTCATCGACCCCGAACCCCTGATCACGGAAAAACTGATCCAGCTCGCCCAGTGGATGGCAACCTATTACGGCACGCCCCTCGAACAGATCATGCGTTCGCTTCTGCCCAGCGCAGTGCGCCAGGAGACACACTCCGCCAAAACACGCCAGGTGGCTGAACTTGTGCATATTCCCGACGAGGAGGCCCTCGAAAAACTCTCCCGCCGTGCCTCGCGTCAGCATGCCATTCTTCAACTACTCAAGGATTCCGATCCCATCCCGATCACTGACCTGGGTGGCTCTTCAGTGCGCACCAGCATAACGTCCCTCCAGGAAGCCGGCTACATCACTGTGAGGGACGAAGAAGTCCGCCGCGATCCCGATGCCGGGGAAGAATTTCTGGAGAGCAAACCCCACAATCTCAATGAGGGTCAACGTGCTGCCTACAGAGCCATCTGTCATGCCATCGATACCTCCCTCGACCGTGGAACCGGAAATGAAGGCCTGGCCTCCTCCCCGAAACCCATCCTCCTGCACGGGGTAACCGGGTCCGGGAAAACCGAAGTATACCTCCAGACCGCCCAGCACTGCCTGGACCGAGGAAAGTCTGTCCTTGTCCTCGTTCCCGAGATCGCTCTCACACCCCAGACCGTTCAGCATTTCAAATCGCGCTTCTCCGCCTTGCAGGACCAGGTCGCGGTGCTGCACTCGCATCTCTCGCAAGGTGAGCGCTTCGACGAGTGGCACCGCATTCGGAAGGGAGAAGCGAAAGTGGTCGT
>DMYM01000100.1:4817-9635 GCA_003483645.1 Verrucomicrobiales bacterium | reverse complement strand
CGGGTGGCGGTGATGTACCTCGGTAAGATCGTGGAATTGGCTAGCGCGGAGGCCATTTACCAGCGTCCCTGTCACGCCTACACCAAGGCTCTCCTCGCGGCCATTCCGGAAGCGGATCCAACCGCCCGGCGGGAGCGGATCCTGCTGGAAGGCGACGTGCCCTCCCCCATCAATCCGCCGGAAGGCAGTGCCTTCGGACACCGGATGAGTCATCCCAGGTATGAGGAAACCACCGGAATGGATCTCAGTCTGGTGGAGATCGAGCCTGGTCATTGGGTGGCGCGGGATCCCTGCTGCCTGAGCGAGGATGACTGGAAGAAGGTAAGCAGTGGTGACCCTCCCACCTTCGTGGGCGCTTCGTCAGGAGTTGAAGCTGCAGAGGAAAAAACAGCAATGGACGTGTATCTGGAAAGTGCTGGCGGAGACAAGGTTGCGGTGATGGAGGCCGTACGCGAAGTTTCCAGCGGACTTAGTCTTCTCGACGTCAAGGAGCTCGTCGAGAATGCCCCGACGAAGGTGCTGGAAGGGGTTCCCAGATTCGATGCCGAGGAGGCCAAGGCCAGGCTCGAAGAGGCAGGGGCCACGGTCGCACTCAGATAATCTGGCGCCGCGTAATGCCGCCTCGGCCCGGTTATTCACAGTTGTTCGTCGCGACCGGCATCCGTTGCTCTTGCGACCCCGGTCTGATCTTTCTTCACTTCCTCTATGCGCATCGTGGTAGTCGGGAAAGGTGGACGGGAGCACGCCCTCATTCGCTCGCTCAGCGAGTCGCCGGGTGAAACGGAACTTTTCTGTTTCCCGGGAAGCGATGCCATCTTCGAGCTGGCCCGGAGCGTGGAGGTGGAGGACATGCAGGGGCTCATCGACTGGATGAAGGCCAATGCGATCGACCTCTGTATGGCAGGGGAGGAAAGTTACCTGCTGAAGGACGAGGGGTTGGCCAATCTTTGTGCGCAGAACGGGATTCCCTGCTGGGGGCCTCCGAAGCAGGCAGCCCTGCTGGAGGGGAGCAAGGAGTTCGCCAAGCAGTTCATGGAACGTCATGCCATTCCCACGGGGAGGGCGACGGCGGTGGAAAGTGCGGGGGAGGCGAGGGAGGTGATCGGTGGGAATTATCCAACCGTGCTCAAGTTTGATGGGTTGGCTGCGGGCAAGGGGGTGGCGGTCTGCCCGGATGAGGAGAGTGCAGTCGCCTTCCTGGACGAGGTGTTCGGGCAGAAACGCTTTGGGGAGGGGAGTCTCCTGGTGGAGGAATACCTGCAGGGGCCGGAGGTGTCCATTTTCGCGGCGGTGAGCGGGAGGCAGTCCCTGGTTTTCACCCCGGCGCGCGACTACAAGCTGATCGGGGAAGGAGACACCGGGGCTAATACCGGCGGGATGGGCGCGGTGGCGAGTCGGCAGCTGCTTGAACCGGATCTCATGGCGCGCATCGAGGAGGAGATTGTCACTCCCACCATCGAGGGGCTTGCCAACGACGAGTTGGGCTATGTGGGCTTCCTCTATCTCGGGCTCATGCTGACCGCGGATGGACCCAAGGTGATCGAATACAACTGCCGCTTCGGGGATCCCGAGTGCCAGGCGGTCATGCCGCTGGTTTCCGGGGATCTGGCCACCTTCTGCCTGGAAGGGGCCCAGGGAACCCTCAGACCCGAATTACTGAGTTTCGACGAGGGATGGAGCGTGGGCGTGATCCTGGCCTCTGCCGGGTATCCTGCCAGTTCGCACAGTGGGGACGTTATCGGTGGCCTTGGGTCGGTTGAGGGGGCGCGGGTCTACCACGCCGGGACGCGACGGAACGAGGCAGGCGACTGGGAGACCAATGGGGGACGGGTCCTGGCGGTGGTGGCTGTGGGCGCGGACCGCGGGAGCGCAGTGGAGAAGGCCTACGCCGAGGCCGCCAAGATGGATTTCGATGGATCACAACGCCGCAGCGACATTGGACGACTCCACTTCGAATGATCCGGGAATCCCAGTGGCCTTCACCGGGATAAATCTTGCCGCCGGCCTTGTTTGACGGATCAAACTCATCTAACACCCATCACACCGACGTCACATGAAAGTCATCCTGATCTACGGAAGCGAAAACGATAAGCCCTTCATGCAGCCGGCCCGCGATTACCTTGAGGCTGAGAACCTGGATCATGAGGAGGAGGTCCTTTCCGCCCATCGCAATCTGTCTGAATTGATCGAGTATCTCGGCAAACTGGAGGAGAGCGGGGAAAAGGCGGTCATCCTCGCCATCGCCGGCCTGGCGGCGGCCCTGCCGGGGGTGGTGGTGATGAAGACGTCGCTGCCGGTCATCGGGGTCCCGGTACCGGGGGGGCCGCTCAACGGAATTGATGCGCTCCTCTCCATTTCCCAGTTGCCGGGTGAGGTGCCCGCCACCACGGTGGGACTGCACAAGAAGGCTCCCCTCAATGCGGCCATGGCGGCCCATCGCATTTTGAAACTGGCGGGAGCCTGAGAATATTCGTAAGGACGCGGAAGGCGCGAAGCTGATCATGGCGGTGGTTCTGGATGAAAATGCGATCGGGGAGGCGGTAGCCACCCTGGTGGAGCAGATCCGTGCCACCGCGCAGCGCAGCCGGGTGGCCATCGTGGGGATCCGGAGCCGCGGCGACGAGGTAGCCGAGCGGATCTGCGCCGCCTTGGAGGAGGCGAAGATCGAGCACGATTACGGGATGCTGGACATCTCCCTTTATCGGGACGATCTCTCTCACCTTGCGGAAAACCCCAAGCTGCAGAGCAGCGAAATCATCTTCCAGATGGACGGTGCGGAGATCGTGCTGGTGGACGACGTGCTCTTCACGGGGCGCACCATCCGGGCCGCCCTCGATGCCGTCACCGATTACGGTCGCCCCGCGCGCATCCAGCTGGCCGTCCTGATCGACCGGGGCCATCGTGAGATTCCGATCCAGCCTGATTATGTAGGAGTGAAGCTCGAAACCGCGCGGATGGATCACGTAATCGTCCGGCTGAAAAAAACTGATGGCGAAGATGCCGTGGAACTGGTAACGACTCCCTAGCGAATGGCGCGCAAGGACTTCCTGGACATCGCCTCGTTAAGTCGAGAGGAGGTCGACCTTTTGCTGGACCAGGCCACGCCATTCAAGGAGCTCTTCACCCGGTCGGTGAAGAAAGTGCCGGCCCTGAAGGGCAAATCGGTGCTCATGTTGTTCTATGAGCCCAGCACCCGGACCCTTTCCTCCTTCGAGGTGGCGGCCAAGCGGCTTTCTGCGGATGTCATTGACCTCGATGTGCCGCATTCCTCGGTGACCAAGGGAGAAACGGTCAAGGATACGGTCGATACCCTGCAGGCCATGCGGGCGGACTATATCGTGGTACGGCACAAGATGGCGGGCCTGCCACGGGCCATTGCCCGCCAGACCAAGGCCTCGGTGATCAATGCCGGAGACGGAGCGCACGCGCACCCGACACAGGCGCTCCTCGATGCCTTTACCCTGAAGGAAGCCTTCCCCGACCTGTCCGGCCGCAAGATTCTCATTGCGGGGGACATCCTCCACAGCCGGGTGGCGCGATCGACGAGCAGGCTCTTCCTGAAACTCGGGGTGGAGGTGGGATTCCTGGGGCCCGGATCACTGGTTCCGCGGACGGGACCGGAGGGGATCACGCGGTTCACTGACTTCGACGAGGCCCTGCGCTGGGGTCCGGACGCAGTCTACCTCCTGCGGGTCCAGATGGAACGGCAGGAGGTCCAGTATTTTCCCAGTGTGCATGAGTATCACCGCGTCTACGGGGTGACGCAGGAACGCTTCGAACGCATCAGGGGCGAGGGGATCTACATCATGCACCCGGGGCCGGTGAACCGGGGAGTGGAGCTTTGTCACGAGGTGATGGATTACGAGCGTAGTCTCATCAATCAACAGGTGGAGAATGGTATCGCAGCGCGCATGGCGGTGCTTTACTGGCTCAAACCTCAGACCGATTCGGAAGAAGTGAACCGCGAATGAAGACCAGGAGAGGGGCATGAGTTTTCTTATCAAGGGTGGAGAGATCGCAGGGGAGGAAGGAGCCCCGGTGCGGGGGGATGTCCTGGTGGAGGATGGGGTCATCAAGGCGGTGGGCCAGAACCTGGAGGCGCCGGAGGGGGTGCGGGAGGTGGATGCCGACGGGAAGATCGTGGCCCCTGCCATGTTCGATGCCCATGTGCATTTCCGGGAGCCGGGGCAGGAGCATAAGGAGGACATTGCGCACGGCACGGAGGCCGCCATCAATGGCGGGGTGACCGGAGTGGTCATGATGCCGAATACGAGCCCGGTCATCGACTCGGGCGCGGCGGTGGGCACCGTGCTGGACAAGGCTCGGCAGGTGAGCCGGATCCCAGTTTACACGTCCGGGTGTATTACGAAAGGGCGCACCGGAGAGGAACTTGCAGGTATCGACGGGATGCGCAATCTGGGGGTGGTGATGCTGACCGACGATGGTGACCCGGTGGCGAACCCGGCCGTGCTGAAGAATGCAATGGAGTATGCCACGTCTTTCGGGATGTTCTTCGCAAGCCACTGTGAAGTCCCGGAATTGAGCGGTCCACGGGCCCTGAACGAAGGAAAGGTGAGCTACCAGCTGGGAATCAAGGGCAGCCCGGCCTGCAGCGAAGAGATCTGCATGGATCGTGACATCAGGTTAGCCTACGCCACCGGAGCCCACGTGCACATCCAGCACGTCTCCTCCGCGATCGGGATGAAGACGGTTCGATGGTGGAAGGAGAGGGGAGCCAAGGTCACGGCCGAGGTGGCCCCTCATCACCTGATTTTCAACGAGGAGGACATCGGGGAGTATGATACGCACTACAAGATG
>DMYM01000100.1:1046-4522 GCA_003483645.1 Verrucomicrobiales bacterium | reverse complement strand
AGGACATCGGGGAGTATGACACGCACTACAAGATGAACCCGCCGTTGCGCACGCTGGAGGACAATGCAGCCCTCCTGGAGGGGTTGAAGGAGGGTGTTTTCGATCTCATTGCCACTGATCACGCGCCACACGGTGAATTCGAGAAAGGGCAGGACTTTGTCTCGGCGCCCAATGGGATCACCGGGCTGGAGACGGCCCTGGTGTCGCTCCATGACCGTTTCATCGCGGCGGGGGAGTTTGGATGGGACCTGATCGTGAAACGCTACTCTGCCGAACCCCGGCGCTTGATGGGACTGGACCCGGTCGCTGTCGAGGAAGGGAAACCGGCGGAGTTGATCGTATTTGATCCGACCGGAGAGACGACCTTCTCAAGGGACTTCATGAGGTCGAAAAGCGTGAACACGCCCTTCCTGGACCAGACCCTGAAAGGGCGGGTGGATCTGGTGGTGCGGGGGAGAGAAGTGCTGCTGGAGAGATAGGTCCGGGAAGTCCTATTCGGCCAGTCCGGCTGTTGGGGCGAAGAGTCTCAGCCCCGCCCAGACCGCGAACACTCCGAGGATCACGGAGAAAAGAACATTGAGGGTTGCGACCAGCGGCAGTCCGTTCTGGATGGCAGCGACGGTGTCGCGACCGAAGGTTGAGAAGGTGGTGAATCCCCCCAGGAAGCCCGTGACCAGCAGGGGGAAGATCCAGGCGGGGTGTTTCTGAACGAAGTGCCCGAAGACACAGCCGACCAGGAAGCAACCGAGGAGGTTGCAGGCCAGGATACCGAGTGGGAACTGATGAAGGGTGGTCCTGGCAGAGAGTTTCTCGATGCCGGAGGAGAGTCCCCAGCGGGAGAGGGCGCCGAGTCCGCCGCCGAGGAAGATGAGAAGGGCATTCATGGGTGGAAGGTCAAGGGTCGGGAGGTCGGGAGCCACGGGATTTTTCCCGGTGACCGGTCAGGAGGTGCGGATTCTGGGCAGGAGGCCATACTTTGGTGAAAGCAGGAAGGCCAGCAGGAAGAGGGTGCCCAGCACGATCACAATGGCTGGACCGGCCGGGATGTCCGTCCAGTAGGCGAGAAGGAGGGCAAAGACGGACCCGAGGGCTCCCACCAGTCCACCGCCCCAGAAGAGGAGGGGGGTGCGATTGGTGAGTAGCGAGAGGGTGGCGGCCGGGGCGACCAGGAGGCCGACGCTGAGGACGCAGCCGACAGCCTGCAGCGAGGTGACCAGGGCCAGGATGAGCATGCCGAAGAGGAGATAGCTCATGGCCCGGACAGGGACGCCCTGGGCCGCCGCTACATCGGATTCGAAAAGGGTGAGAAGGAGGGGGCGGAAGAAGATGTTGGAACCAAGGAGGATGATGGAGCCGATACCGAAGGCAAGCCAGAGGTCGCTGGAGCTCACGAGGCGGATGTCCCCGAAGAGCCAGTGCTCGAGATCACCGTAGTTGTGAAGGTACTTCAGCACGGCCACACCCAGCGCGAAGGCAGTGGTGTAGAGAATGGCAAGGGCGGTTCCCTGGGCCACCCGCGACGTTCGCGAGACAACCACTGAGCCGAGTCCGACAAAAAGGGCGGCGGTGAGGGCCCCGATGAAGGCATTGACCTGGGTGAGGGTGCCTGTGATCAGAATGCCGAGTGCGATGCCCGGCAGCATGGTGTGGGAGAGCGCACTCACTGAGAGGGCGGTGCGACGCACCACCACGAAGCCGCTGAAGAAGCCATTGGTGAAACCGATCAGGAGACCGGCGAGCAGCGCGCGCTGAAAGAAGGGGTCGTGGAAGGGATCGAGCACCGGGAGAGAGTTGCTGGGTTTCAGTCGTCAGATGCCGGATCAGGAGTGGTGAAGGCTTCTGCGATCAATTGGGGAGTGAGTATTTCCGTGGTCGGGCCGAAGCCGAGCTGGGAGTGGTTGAGGAGGAGGCATTCATTGAAGAGGTCAGGAGCGGAGTCGAGGTCGTGGTGGGAAGAGAGGATGAGACGGCCCTCTTCCGAGAGTGCAGCCAGCAGGTTGGCCAGTGATTCGGAGGCATTGCGGTCGAGACCGGTGAAGGGTTCATCGAGCAGGAGGACGTGTGCCTCCTGGGCCAGGGCGCGGGCGAGGAAGGCACGTTGTTGCTGTCCCCCGGAGAGTTCGCAGATCTGCCGGGCCTGGAGGTCTGCGATGGCGAGGGTCTGCAGGGCGTGGTCAACTGCGTTGTCGTCGCTGTCGGAGTAGCGCTTCCAGAGACCGAGATGGGGGAAGCGTCCCATTTCGACCAGTCCGCGGACAGTGATGGGGAAGTCCCAGTCGACTTCCTCGCGTTGGGGCAGGTAGGCGAACTCACGGGACCATTTTTTCACGGCGGTCCCACGCCACTGGATGGTTCCGGTCTGTCTGGGGACCAGCCCTGCAATGGCCTTGAGGAGAGTGGACTTGCCGGCGCCATTCGGGCCGATGAGGGCCACCCGGTTGCCACAGGAGGTGGCGAGGGAGATGCCGTGGAGAGCGGAGACCGGGCCATAGGCGACGCCAACATTGTCGATCACCAGCTCGTGATGGTGATCGTGATGGGCGCAGCAATCGTGGCGACTGTGATTTTCAGGTTCCAAGGTTCCGGTTCCAGAGCTGGAGGCTATCTGCCGGGGTCGAAGTTGGCTTCGATGGGGTGGTCGTTCGCGTCGCCGGTAAAATCGAGGAGGAGGTGGGCGGTTTTGAGTTTGTCGGGCTCGAAATCGAGGCGCAGGAAGCGGTGGGCGGTCGGATCCTGCCACGCGATGCTCAGGGCAGCGGTCCAAGTCGCGTTCCGGATGGTCAGTTCCACCTCCTCCTCGATCTCGAGTCCGCTACCGATGGGGATTGTGATGACCCGGCCGGAAACCTCGGTGAAGGTGATCGACTTGGCGGGAGCGGACAGGGTGAGGGTGAGCAGGGTGGGAACGGCAGGGGACGACGGGGGCTCCCCGCTGGTCACGGGGGGGGGCGGGTCGGCTTGTCGCGCGTTATCCAGCACGGCAGCGACCAGTAGGCCGGTGAGGCATATGGCGGCGAGGAGGACTCCGACTTGAAGAATGGGATTTCCGCGCATGGGGGAGGCAGAACCCACTCTAGAGACCAGGGGTCTTATTGCAACTAATTTGCGTTATCGAGGGGAGAGCGAACGGCACCGAGGAGGGCGGAAATCTTCTCGAAATCCTTGATGCCGGGTGAGGATTCGGCCCCCGAGGCCACGTCGAGGGCACAGGCCTGGGTCGTACGGAGTGCTTCAGCAGCGTTCTGTGGCGTGATTCCGCCGGCAAGGATGACGGGAGGAGACGACTGGTGATCGATGAATTGGGCGACTGCATCCCAATCGATGGTCCGGCCGGTTCCCCCGTAAACGCCCGGAGCATGGGTATCCAGCAGGATCCCATTGGCGGGGCACCGGAGGGCGGAGGCCAGATTGGAATCCTCTGCAACTCCGATGGCCTTGAAGAAGGGGAGGTCCTCTCCGGCGAACGCTTCGCAGTA
>DMYM01000100.1:0-644 GCA_003483645.1 Verrucomicrobiales bacterium | reverse complement strand
TCGGCATTGACGAAGACGCCCACCCGGAGAATGCGGTCCTTGAGGGTGGGGAGGAACTGCCGGGCGGCATCCGGAGGGCAGTAGCGCCTGCTCTCCGGCCAGAAGTTGACCCCGAGGGCATGGACCCCGAGCTCAGTGAGACGGTTGGCGTCGTCGACGGTGGTGACACCGCAGATCTTGAGGGAGGGAGCAGCGGATGAGAGGAAGCTGTCGAGAAGAGGATGCAAAGGATAATGATGAAGGCTGACGGATGAATGTCGAAGGTGGATTTCGGAATTCAGGTTTCGGGATTTATCCGTCAGACTCCGGGGGTGGACGCGATACGGATCCGGGGAGCCCGGCAGCACAACCTGCGCAATGTCGATGTGGACATTCCCCGCGGGAAGCTGGTGGTGGTGACCGGATTGAGTGGCAGCGGGAAATCGAGCCTGGCCTTTCACACCCTCTATGCGGAGGGGCAACGGCGTTACGTGGAGAGCCTGAGCGCCTACGCGCGGCAGTTCCTTGATCAACTGGACAAGCCGGAGGTAGATGCCATCGAAGGTCTCAGTCCTGCCATTGCGATCGAGCAGCGTGGGGCAGGGGCCAATCCGCGCTCGATCATTGCGACCGCTACCGAAATTCACGACTACCTGCGGATCCTC
>DMYM01000006.1 GCA_003483645.1 Verrucomicrobiales bacterium | reverse complement strand
CCCGAGCGCGTCGACCTCTACCTCAAGGAGGGTGACGTCACCGACCCCGCGGTGCGCATGGAGGGCTTTGATCTCCTCTTCAGCACCAACTCCGGAATCAGCACGGAGGAAGATGGATTCAAGCTCTTCCGTTCCACCACCCGTGAGGTCATTGGCTACACCAATCTCGACCGTTGGGAGTCCTTCAAGGAACTCATGAAGAATATCGGCTGGTGGATCCTCCTCGCCCTTCTCGCCCTCATTGCCCTCCTTTATCTCATGGAGGCCTGGCAGGACATCACCAGCCTCTTCCATAAGTGCCTGGCCGGGTCCGCCGTCGTCCACCTCATCATTCTCTTTCTCCTCATGCTCTGGCTCATCGCCAAGGAAGTGGGCGGCAAGGAGCCACAATCGCCCGTGGTCACCGTCAGTATCGAGGCCCTCATGGAAGAGGAGCTGGCCCTTGAGAGCGAACCCGAGCAGGCCCAGATCGCGGAAACCAAGAATCTCGTGATGACCGAGAAATTCGAGAGCGACTTCAAGATCCCCGTTTTCAAACCGCGTGAGAATACCGAGGTCGTCCCCATCATTACCCGGACTTCCAGGACCTCCCTCGTGCCCAACGTGCGGCCCTCCAAGCTCAACGAGTCGGAATTGGAACAGGAACAACCGCAGCCCACCAAGGAACTCACCGTCCTGACCTCCCTCCCTGAGACTTTCCTGCCCGAACCGGAAGACCCCACCCTTGAGGAGGAGCAGGTCACCGACCAGCAACTGGCCGAGAAACCCGCCGACCCCACCGAGGCCGAGTTCAAGCCCACCGAGGCCCTCGAGCAGGTGGAGCCCAAGCAGGCCGAGGAGAGCGAGGTGACCGACACCGCAGTCGAAAATGAGGCCGAGTCCAAGGACGTCTCGCAAACCGACGCCGCCCCCCAGACCGCCGACACCGGGGGCGACACCGTCAATCCCCACCGCGGCCTGGAGGCCCTCGGCTCCCCACCCGAATTGGAGGGTGCAGGAGAGGCCATCACCAATCTGCTCAACCTCCCCGGGAACGACCGGACCAACGATCCCCTCATTCCGGGCAAACTGGCCACCCCGACCAATGACCTCGATACCCGGGCTATCACCAAGCTCATCAAGAAACAGCGTGGCCGGCCCTCCCTGGAAACCATTGAGCAGCTTGGGGGATCGGACGCCACCGAGCGCGCCATCGGGGCGGCCCTCGAATGGCTCGCCCGCAACCAGGAGGGGGACGGTCGCTGGGACATGCGCAAACACGGTGCCAATGGTGCCTACGATACCGCCGGGGCCGGACTGGCCCTGCTGAGTTTCTACGGCTGGGGCGAGGCTCACAACAAGGGCGGCAAATACCAGGCCACCGTTCAACGTGCCCTCGACTGGCTCATCAAGCAGCAGAAGGAAAACGGCGACCTGCGGGGCGGGGGCCGGATGTATTGCCACGGCATCGCCGCCATCGCCCTCTGCGAGGCCTACGGTGCCACTAAGGATCCCAAGCTCAGGGAACCGGCCGAGAAGGCCATCGCCCTGACCCTCGCCTCCCAGAGCCCCAGCAAGGGGGGCTGGCGCTACAACCCAGTCAACCAGAACGGCCAACCCAATGAGGACTCCGACCTCTCGGTCACGGCCTGGCAGTACATGGCCCTCCACAGCGCCCGCCTGGCCGATCTCAGTGTCCCGGATGCGGCCTTCACCCGGGCCCAGAACTACCTGTCCTCGGTCTCCTCCGGCAAACATGGTGGGCTCTACGCCTACACTGGCGGTGGGCCCAACCCCGCCATGACTGCCAGCGGCATGTTCTGCCGTCAGCTCGATCTCGTCCCCCCCACCGATCCCCGCATGCCGGAGAGCGCCGAATACCTGGGACGCCACAAGCTCCAGCAGAATCCCAAATACTACTACATGTACTACGCCACCCTCGCCCTCTACCAGCACCAGGGGCCAGTCTGGAAGGAGTGGAACGAGAAGCTGAAGGAGGTCCTGCCCCTCATCCAGAAGAAGGTCGGCCCCGAACGGGGAAGCTGGGATCCGGGCGGCCAGCACGCGCGGGCAGGTGGACGGGTGGTCTCCACCACCCTCTCGGTCCTCAGCCTCGAGGTCTACTACCGTCTCCTCCCGATGTACGGGTTCCGTGGAGCCGACGACTTGCCCGCCGCCAAGAAGAAGGGCGAGTAGGGAAGTCCTCCCTTCCTTCCTCCGGAAGCCACTTCCCGGTTGGGCCCGGTCAATTGAGGATCCAGGACCGCGCCTTAATGCGCCTTGACCTTGATATTGCGCACCCAGAACGGCTGTCCGTGATCCTGGATGGCGATCTTCCCCTTCTCCGCCAGCTTCTTGTTGGGACGCTTTTTGGCGACGAGATCCAGTCCATCCTGGACCTTCTTCCCGTTGAGAACCACGGTGAGTTTGTTGTCCTTCAGGGTCACCACCATGCGATTCCATTCGCCCGGCTTTTTCGCAGCGTTGACGAGGGGACCCGCGGTGCCGATGACACCTCCCAGGTCATGGGGGCCGAGTTTCTTTTTCCCGAAGCAGTCGAGGATCTGCACTTCAAACCCGTGGGCGGTGGCATCTGACTCGTCGTA
>DMYM01000325.1 GCA_003483645.1 Verrucomicrobiales bacterium | reverse complement strand
CCGCCGCCGCCACGGCGACCGCGATCACCACCACGCTCGTCACTATCGTCACTCTCCCCTCGCGCTTCGCGTATTGCGGCGCGCATACTCATCTTGACGCGACCTTTTTCATCCACGCCGATGCACTTGGCAGTCACCACGTCTCCGGTCTTTACCACATCTTCCGTCTTCTCGACGCGACCTTCGGCCAACTCCGAAATGTGGACGAGACCATCCTTGCCGGGCAGCACTTCCATGAAGGCGCCGAAGGCCATCGTGTTCGCGATCTTGCCGGTGTATATCTTGCCGACTTCCACTTCGGCGAACATGTCCTCGATCATCTTCTTGGCGCACTCCAGAGACTCCGCCTTGGCGGCGTAAATGTGCACCGTGCCATCGTCCTCGATATTAATCTCGGCACCAGACTCGGCCTGGATGCCCTTGATGTGCTTGCCCCCGGGACCAATCAGTTCCCCGATGCGATCGGGGTCGATCTTCACAGTCTCGATCCGCGGAGCGTGCTCGCTGAGTTGGCCGACTTCGGGAATCGCTTCAGTCATGGCTTCTTGCACCTTGGTACGGCCTTCCTTGGCCATATGCACCGCGTTCTCGAAGATATCCAGGGGGACTCCTCCCCGCAACTTCAGATCGAGCTGGAAGCCGGTGATCCCTTCGCTGGTTCCACAGAGTTTCCAGTCCATGTCGCCGTAGAAGTCTTCGCTGCCGATGATGTCCATGAGCAGCTTGTGCTCCTTCAAATTGCCATCATCGTCGAAGTCTGTGACGAGCCCGACCGAAATTCCGCTTACGGGACGCTTCAGCGGCACACCGGCCTGCAGGAGCGACATCGTTCCAGAGCACACCGTGGCCATTGAGGACGAGCCGTTGGATTCGAGCACTTCGGAGGTCACACGGATCGCGTAGGGAAATTCTTCCACGTCGGGAATGACCGCCGCAAGGGAACGCTCGCAAAGAGCCCCGTGTCCGATCTCACGCCGGTTCAAACCACCAAAACGACCCGACTCACCCACCGAGAATGGTGGGAAGGAGTAGTGTAGAATGAAACGCTTGCTGTCATCGCCACCGGCGTAGTTGTCGTAAAACTGCTTTTCATCGGACGGAGCGAGAGTGGTAACGGCCAAGGCCTGCGTCTCTCCTCGTGCGAAGAGGCCCGAGCCGTGCACCCGGGGAAGAAGACCAGCTTCCGCCGTCAAGGGGCGAAGATCGCCCACTTGTCGGCCATCGGCCCGCAGTCCCTTCTCGAGGATGCTGATACGGAACGCTTTTTTCTGGATATGTTCAAAGGCCTGCTCGATCGCAAAACCCGAGATTTCAGGATCCGCTTCCTTGAGCGCTGCTTCCACTTCGTCGCGGAGGGCACCGACCGCTTTGGCGCGCTCCACCTTGCTGGGCTTGTAAATTGCATCCTCGATACGGTCCCCCGCCACGCGGTAGCCGATCTCCAGATGCTCTTCCTTGGCCACCGTCACGGTGTAATCCCGCTTTTCCTTGCCGCATTGGGCCACCAATTCCTCCTGGACTTCCACCAACTTGGTGACGTGTCCCTGGGCGAATCGCAGGGCATCCACGAAGTCCGCTTCCGGAATCTCGTCGGCGGCCCCTTCGATCATGACCACGTCGGTCTTATTGCCGACGTAAACCAGATCAAGATCACTCTCGGCCCGCTGCTCGAATGTCGGGTTGACGACAAAATCGCCGTCCACCCGGCCAACGCGCACGGCCCCGATCGGTCCCGCAAAAGGAATATCTGAAATGGCAAGAGCGGCCGAGGCGCCATTCATGGCCACGATGTCCGCGTCATTCTCGCCATCCGCCGCGAAGAGAAGCGCAACAATCTGCGTGTCGTAAAGGTAGCCTTTCGGGAAAAGCGGGCGCAGGGGACGATCGGTCATCCGGCAAGTCAGGATCTCCTTCTCAGTGGGCCGGCCCTCTCGCTTGAAATAGCCGCCGGGGAAAACGCCAGCCGCGGCTGCACGCTCCTTGTACTCGACCGACATGGGAAACCATGTCTGCCCTTCGCGAACCTTGGTTTGCGAAACTGCAGTCACCAGGACCACGGTATCGCCGCAACGGACTGTAACCGCTCCATCTGCTAGTTTTGCCAATTTGCCCGTCTCGATAACAATCGGGGTCTGACCGACATCGGCCGTAACTGTATGTGTACTCATCTTTCGTTTGCTGTATTACATCACGTCGTGTTCTCCCCATGGAGAGCACAACTCTAGGTTCTGAAGCTGATCTTCCGTCCTGGAAAGATTCCAGGAGGACGACCAGCGATGGCGTGAGAGACAACCAAAAGGCGAAAACGACCGACTGCGAGACAAGGCAGCCGGACGAGCTATCGACGCAATCCGAGCCCTGCAACGATCTTCTTGTAACGCTCCTCGTTATCCCTGCTCAGGAAGTCGAGGAGTTTCCGCCGACGTGCCACAAGGGTCAGTAGTCCGCGTCGCGAGGAGAAATCCTTGCGATGAGTTCCAAGGTGTTCGGTGAGGTGCTTGATACGCTGGGTCAGCAGCGCCACCTGATAGTCCGCACTTCCCGTATCATTGTCGTGAAGGCGGTATTCGGTCGGATCAGTTGTCGATTCACTCATTGCTTTCGCACGCTTCAGGCTAGTGGAAAACCGGCCTGCCCTTTCTGCGGGGGGCGGAAGAAAAACAGAATTTGCAGGGAATGCAATACTTATACACAGGATTTCAGGCACAATTCGTGCTCCTTGATCCCCAAATGGCGCCGTCCAAGGTCGTAAGGCCCTTCCCCTGCCTCCACGCAGCAGGGCGTATTGGGAAAAACCCTTCAAACCCTGGCCAGCTCCCTGGGAGGGTGCGAGGTGATGAATGCCACCACTTCTTCCTCGCTCTCGGTAAGACAGAGATAGTCCTCATATCCCTTGCCCTCCGCCTGACGGCTCAGACAGTCGTAGATAAGTGTATTCTCCCCATAGTGCTCCCTGCCGATAAACGCCATCGGGCTGACGACACCATAGGTCGCGTACTGATTCTGGGTCGCATCCTGGAAAACCTCCTGGGTGGTTCCCGCACTCCCGGGCGCGAAAATGATCCCGTGCAGGGCGATCGCAAGCAGGCCATCCTCCCGCAGACTGTTGGAAAAGTACTTTGCGATATGGACCGAAAAAAGATTGCTCGGTTCGTGTCCGTAGAACCAAGTGGGCACTGCCAGACTGGATCGCCCGTGACGGAACATGTCGAGCACCTCCTGCGCGCACTGCATGTATCCCTCGTCGGTGTAAACCGGGGCGTGACTGAGCGTCGCGAGTGCTCCCTCCAGGTCCTCCTCGCTGACTTCTGCCAGGAAGGCTCCCAGATTCGCGGCCTCCATGATCCCGGGGCCGCCCCCGGTAGCGATAAAATATCCGGCGAGAGTGAGTTCCTGGGCGATGCGGGCCACCTTCTTGTAATACGGATCGGTACGCGGCGTCTTGTGGCCGCCCATTATTCCCACCACCTTCTTGATCCCATCACCCTCGATCCGCCCCTCTAACAAATCGCGCAGAGCATCGTCGATGGCATGGTCGTGCAGGCGCTGCGAGAGGGCCTCCAGCACCCCGGGATTCTCACGACCATGAGCTAGAAAGTGTTCGAAGATCAACTTGTCCGTGCTGTTGTCCACGCCCGGCGTCCACCCGTCCATCAACTCGGCGCGCGAATAGAGTCGAGGCCTGAAAGGACTATAAGGCAAATCAGGAAAGACCGGGATCACGGTTGCACCCCGTGCGATGAGAAATTCGACGGTAACTCCCTTGGGGAAACAGCACCCCAGAAAAACAGCCTCTTCACACCGGAGGGCCTGCCAGTCTAGGTCTGCTTCCCGCAAATCCAACCCCTGCACCACCGCATGACTGAGTTGCCCACCCTGCCTGCAGAGTGCCAGCATCGAGTCGAGTTCCCTGACGTAACGTCGATTCATGGCGGATTTCTGATGATCTTCTCCTTCAACACTCCAACAAAGGGTAAATTGCGATAGAGCCCCCGGAAGTCCAAGCCATAACCAACCACGAATTCATCCCCGATGTGAAACCCCACGTGGTCGGCCTCCACTTCTGCAGCCCGCTCCTTGTCCTTGCAGAGCAGGACACAGGATTTGATCATCTCGGCCCCCTGCTCGCGTAGTTTCTGGCCGACCGCTGCAAGAGTGCGCCCCGTGTCGAGAATATCGTCGATCAGCAAAACCGAGCGTCCCCCTACCGGAGGCAGTTTCGCGTCCAGAAAATCCACCTGCCCCGAACTCTCCGTCGCCCCATGGTAGCTTGCCACGTTGATACATTCAATCTCAAGCGGGATGGGCATACGTCGCAGGAGATCAGCGGTAAAAACCAGAGCTCCCTTCAGGATCACCACCACCACGAACTTGCGACCGCAAAACTCCTCCAGGATGCACTCCGCAAGCACATCGAGCCGCTTTTCGATCACATCCTCGTCAATAAGGACTTTTTCAACATCGTCGTGCACAGGATCATCTAAGCATCTGCTTTGCGCTTCTGAAACTCAAAGCATTGGAATTAACTTCCGTGTGGCTACTCCCGGAACCAACACCGGGGCCAGCTGTAACATGAAGTTGAAGTCACCGCGAAACCTGATCCTTCTCGCCCTGACTGCCGGAGCCGTGCTTGCGGGATTACTGGGCGGGTTGTTCGCGAAACTCAGCACTTGGGTCAAAAATCTCCTCGTCCCCTTCCTGGAGCACATCGAACGACTCGATCCTCTCCTCACCGCGATCACTTTTGCCGGATTCTACATCGCCGCC
>DMYM01000380.1:2632-2902 GCA_003483645.1 Verrucomicrobiales bacterium | reverse complement strand
AAAGCGACATTGTCATTTCCCTGCAGCAGCGCACCGTTACCCGGCGGGCTGGTGCAGAAAAAGCCGTCACGATCCTGTTCACTGCTCCTTGGATTACTTGGGTTTGGGTGGCAGCTTGAGCGTCCGCAACACGAGACGGTAACCGCCGGCGGAACCCCGGCGATCCTGTGGGACAGATTTCCGGCTTGCTGAACGCAAATCCCAAACCGCAGAGATGCCCCACGCGCCGCCCCGAGCCACGCGCCTGGAACCTGTTTTCGGACCCGTGGG
>DMYM01000380.1:0-2230 GCA_003483645.1 Verrucomicrobiales bacterium | reverse complement strand
ACGTTGCCGTGCATGTCGTGCAGGCCGAACGCATTGGCCGGGAAAATTCCGACAGCAGTGGGCTTCTGGCGGAACGTCTTGTTGCCCGCCCCGTCGGCCCACGGCAACTGCCCCCCGGTGTGGTAGAAAGTCCTGTCATTCTCCTTAACCCGATACCCATTGTAATTGGCTGTGTCGTTCGAGATGCCCTCGCCCAGGTGAAAAGGTGTCGTGCTTCCCGCGCGACAGGCATATTCCCACTCCGCTTCGCTCGGCAGCGTGAAGGTTCCCACGCCACGTTGATTGAGGTTTGTGATAATTTTCTGGTGGGCGTCATCCCACGACGCCTGTTCTACGGGATGCCTCCAGTCCACGGATCGGCTGTCATTCCTTGCAAAGCGATTGCCCCGCATCCTCAGGATGACATATGCGGCCTGGGTGAACTCGGTCTTTTGGAGGTAAAAAGGCCTGGTGATGCGAACTAGGTGCTGCGTTTCGTCGTCGCTGCGTTTCAACTCGGACTTCGGGCTGCCCATCATGAACTCACCCGGGGGGATCAGGATAAATTCCAGCTTCTGCTTGAATCCGATCTCAAACACCTTTGTGACCGGGATCTCCAGGGTCTTCGCCGTCTCCTCCTGACGACGCCTGGCTTCCTTCGCGTCAAAGGGCCACTTGGTATAGATCTTGTAGGCAACGGCCTCGACCGCAGGTTTCCCGGCATCTGCTTGCTTTTTCTCAGCAGCGACAGCGGTTTTGGCCCATCCGGTCATGGAAATGGCCAGCGCTGAGATTAGAACAAACCTTTCCATCATCATCGGTAATCTTCCCTAGAATCCGAAATAATGCTAAACAGCGATTTGCCGTAAAGGCCAGCAAAACACCCTGATTAATTTTGAACGACAGACGGAAGTGTTTTCAGTGTTCCCCTGCGAGGTCCATCCTGTTTCCGGTCTCCGCGGGAGAATAGTGGTGAACTTAAATGTCGGCCGTGCAGGATGGTGTAGAGGTGAACACGTCCGTCGAATCAGCAGCATATTGGCCCTTGATTATTGCTCCGGTTGCAGTTCTCGATTATTCCCTCGTCTTATGAGGAGTCCTGGAAAATGTTTGCCACATATCCTTCGCTGATAAAAAGCCGGAATGGCCTGATGAGGGAGACCGCGGGAACCTCCGGAGAGATACTTATGAAAACAACAAAGACTTCAAGAGGGGTGCTCGCTACCTTGATAGCAGCAACCGGCGTGGTGTGGGGCACGGATGACTGGCCCATGCACCTTCATGATGCGGGCAGGAGCGGGTTCTCAGACACTCTGATCGAATTGCCACTGTCCCAGCATTGGCTCTATGTTTCCGCCAGCGCTCCCGAGGCAGCGTGGGCTCCACCGATTCCTCATGCCGTCGAGGGTAACCTCGAGATAAACCGACTTGATTTCGATCTCGCCTTCCAGGTCGCTGCCAGTGACGAGGCCGTCTACTTTGGTTCTTCTTCTGATGACCAGGTCCGTTGCCTCGATTCAAGAAGTGGAAAGGTGCGCTGGAGTTTCTTTGCTGACGGACCGGTGAGACTCGGCCCTTCGCTTGATGCGGGCAGGCTCTACTTCGGATCGGACGACGGGTTCGTATACTGCCTCGATGCCAGGAGCGGTTCGGTGATCTGGAAACGGTTGCTCGGATTCGACCGGACGCGCCATCTCGGCAACGGCCGTTTGATTTCCCGTTGGCCGGTTCGTTCCGGGATTCTCGTTCGTGACGGGATTGCCTACTGCGGAGCCGGGGTTTTCCCGCATGAGGGGATCATCCTCTGTGCGCTGGAGGCGGAGAGCGGAGAAGTGATCTGGATGAACGACACCCTCGGCGAGCAGGACACCAATCGGAGCCGGCTGGCCCCACAAGGGTATCTCCTTGCGAACGAGAAGTATCTTTACGTGCCCTCCGGCCGGGATTTACCAGCTGCTTTCTACCGGAAAGATGGAAAGAAGCGCTTTCACGCGAAGGCGAGTTGGCGTGCGGATGGAATCGTCGGGGGAACTTATGGTGTTCTTGTCGAGGATCAGCTGATTACGGGTGCGAACCAGAACGTGGTCTTTGATGCCGAGAGCGGCAAGAGCGGGGAGGGATGGTTCCATGGACGGAGAATCGTGGTTCGTGGCGAGATCGCCTACTTTGCAACCACTGAGTGGATCGCAGCCGTAGACCGGAAGAAATATGCAGCGGGCTCGATCAAGTTGCACAAGATGCGCCAGCGCCA
>DMYM01000245.1 GCA_003483645.1 Verrucomicrobiales bacterium | reverse complement strand
AGAGGAAGCAGAGGAAGCAGAGGAGTAGCGAGGCGGTCTTTTCCTCCTCCGGTTCATGCACGGCGACCTGGTCCTGTTTGATATTGCCGGCACCCTGATCGACACTGGTGGAACCGGGGTCGCGCTGGGGTTGCTCACCGGAAACGTGGAAGACAGGACTATCGCGGTAGCCATCGGCAGCTCTTCTCTCGAACAGCGGGGTGCCTGCAATCCCACTCTGGTGGGGTGTTCCTGCGGGGAGTCCAGGGAGATTCCGGACTGGTATAAAAGTTGATCTGACAAGGAAATTGAGTGCGGGGTCGATCGCGGGCATACTGCCTGAGCTTCCCCGCGAGAGTCGAATGTCCCAGCAACTCTACAACCTGCTTTCGGGTGCGTGGCCCCTGGTGGCCGAAAGCCGGGAACTTGACGTGGTCAAACCCGAAGGGATGGACGAACTCTGGTCGGTAGGCTGGCGCCATTTTGGGACAGATTTCTTCCGGGCCAGTCTCATGAGTGATGGGATGTGCCTCAAAAGGCAGATTGCTCTGCGGATCGAAGTGGCCCAGTTCATGAGATCAAGGAGTCAACGGCGAACTTTCCGGAAGAACCGGGATCTGGAGCTCAGTTTTGACGGCGCGGCCCCTGGGGAGGCCGAGAGCTGCCTTTTCGACATCCACAAGATGCGTTTTGCGGGCAACGTGCCGGATTGTCTCACGGACTTCCTGGGAACCCAGCCCGACCGGCGTCCCTGCGAGTGCCTGCAGTTGAGCGTTCGTCTGGAGGGCAGGCTGATTGCGGCCAGTTTCTTTGCTCTCGGGCGACAGGCATGTTCCAGTATCTATGCGGTGTTCGATCCGGAGTTTTCGCGTCGCCGCCTGGGAGTGTTCACCATGTTGGCCGAACTTGAGTTCGCCAGGGAACAGGGATTTCGGTTTTATTACAGTGGCTATGCCACGGTGGAGTCGAGTTGCTACGACTACAAGAAGGAGTTCGGGGCATTGCACTACTACGACTGGGAAGGGCGTTGGTTGCCAGTCGGGAATCTGAGAATCTGAAGTCAGCCAGGAGGGAGATCCTGTTTCATCCTGCGAGTTGCATTCCGCGTGAGATTTCATACGATACGTGCCGCCCATGAGCGTGATTGAGCGACGGACAATGCTGTGCGGATCTGCCCTGGCGGGAGCTTCGTTCCTTCTTCCCCGGCGGGTGCATGGGGCGCGGGATCCCAGGACGGTCAAGACGGTTTCTCTTTTTCATACCACCGATCTGCATGGACATATCCGTCCGACCCGGACCTACCGGGGGATCACGAACGTGGGGGGGCTGGCCCGTTGTGCCTCGCAGATTCGACAGTGGCGGAAGACCAATCCGCACTCCCTGCTGCTTGATATGGGGGATGTGTACCAGGGCACGGCGGTGGGTTGGATCACCCGTGGCCGCCTCATGATCGATCTCTTCAACAAATTGCAGTATGATGCCTGGGTTCTCGGGAATCACGAGTTTGACTGGGGCCCGGAGGTCGTCCTCGATGCGGTGACGCGTTCCACCATGCCGGTGCTGACGGGGAACATCAACCTTGAGGGAAAGCCATCCGGTGCACTGGGGGACCCGTCCCATCCCCTGGCCCGGATCGTTCCCCACCTGGTGAAGACGGTGGCGGGATTCCGTATCGGCCTGATTGGCCTGACCACCCCGGGCCTGCCCTACTGGCTGCGTCCGGAGTTGCTCAATGGCTACGAAGCTACCGACCCCGTAAAGACCCTGCGGACGAGCCTGAAGCATCTTCGGGAGGAGGCCAAGGTGGACGCGGTGGTGGTGTGTGGACACATGGGGCTGAAGGAGACCGATGACTTTGCCAATCCGGTGCTGGCCCTTCTTGAGGGGGAAGACGGACCGGACATCTACCTCGCCGGGCACACCCACCGGGACCAGGGCAGCAGGTTTGTAGACGGGACACTCTATACCCAGGCGGATTACTTCGGGATCCACTGTGGGCGGGTGGACCTTTCGTTTGACGTTGAGAGCCGCAGGATCGTGGAGAAGCGAGCCTATACCGTGCTGATGGATGAACGTCTTCCGGAGGATCCGCTCGTGCTGGAGATTGCGGGGAAGGACCTGGACGACGCCAGAGGCTACCTCTCGGGCGAGATGGGGGAGTTGGCGGTTGAACTGCCTGACAGGCAACCAGCTCCCGGAATGCCAAGTCCGCTGCAGACCCTGATTTCCTCCGCCGTGCTGCACACTGCCGCCAAGCACAAACTTGACCCGGATGGTGTCTTTCATGGCACCTTCGGGAGCGGCACTCTTGCAGTGGGGAAGAAGACAGTCGCGGATGCCTGGTCGATCCTTCCCTACGATAATCGTCTGGTGGCTCTCTATCTCACCCGGGAAGAACTGGTGGGCGTGCTCAATGAATCCTTCCAGGGAGGGGGTGATCGCGCCCTCTTCGGTTTCGAAGTGCAGGTGACGGAGGCCGGGGCAGCCAGGGGCGAGACAAGGAAGAGTCGTTTCGTGCGCAGCCTGCAGTGCCTGCGTCATCCGGGTCCCCGTCCGGCTGGACACCGTTACTGCATCATCTTCAATTCCTATGACGCGCAATCAGGGGGCAAGCAGCTCATGCGCTTGCGTGCCCTCGCCCAGAGGCCCGAGTGCAAGGCCAGGCTCCTGCCGCCGAGCAGTCGACAGGCCTTGATTGACTTCTTCGCGGACGCAGGAACGGTCACCGCCAGTCATCTGGCCCCAGGTCCGGTTCAACCGGCTGCGGACAAGGAGGACCGGTGATGATGCCACGAGCCCGTGACCATGGCATCTGGCTCGGAGAGTCTCCATTGCGGGGGGAAGGTTTGTGGACCTGCCCCGTCCCTCCCCGCAGGCTGGATCAGTGCTTCAGATTGTGCTGGCCGCGGCCCGCAGGAGACGCTCCGTGGTCTCCCAGTCGATGCACTTGTCTGTGATGGATTGACCGTAGGTGAGGTTCGGAAGGGGTTGGGGGAACTTCTGGTTCCCGGCTACGAGGTTGCTCTCCAGCATGGCGCCAACGATCCCGTTGTTGCCTGCAGCCCGCTGACGGATGATCTCTTCGAACACGGCGGGCATCTTCTCGTGATTCTTCCCGCAGTTGGCGTGGGAAGCATCGATCATCACGGAGGCGGGGAATCCTACTTCCCCGATCTGCGCGAGAGCGTCCTGAACGCTCGTTTCGTCGTAGTTGGGACCATCCTCGCCACCCCTCAGGATGACATGGCAGTCGGGGTTGCCGGAGGTCGAGATGGCGGAGGCAACTCCCTCTTCCGAAACCCCGAGGAAGGTCTGCGGTTTTGTGGCTGCTCCAATCGCGTTGATGGCGGCCTTGAGATCACCACTGATGGTGTTCTTGAAGCCGATGGGCATGGAGAGGCCGGAGGCCATTTGCCGGTGGGTCTGACTTTCACTGGTCCTCGCTCCGATGGCGGACCAGCTGATCAAGTCGGCGATGTATTGAGGGGTGATGGGGTCAAGTAACTCGGTGGCGGTGGGAATGTTCAGGTCAATGACCTGGCGGAGAAACTCGCGTGCGACCATCAGGCCCCGTGGGATATTGTCGGTGCCATCCAGATCGGGATCCATGATGAGTCCCTTCCAGCCCACGGTGGTGCGGGGCTTCTCAAAGTAGACCCGCATGACGAGATAGATCCTGTCCTGCAACTCGGAGGCCAGTGCGCTGAAGCGTTCGGCATACTCCAGTCCGGCCCTGGTGTCGTGGATCGAACAGGGTCCCGCAATGACCAGGAAGCGCTCGTCATGTCCGCTCAGGATAGCCCGGATTGTCTCGCGACTCTGCGCCACGAAGGCGGCCTCCCCGGCATCGCGCTTGATCTCGGAGAGGACAAAGGCTGGAGCCGGCAGCGGGACGTTCCGGACGACGTGGAGATCAGCGACTTGCGGGGTGGTGTTCATGAAGTGTGGACCGAGTTGAGATAGTGGATCACGGCCGGATGCAAATCAGAAAGCGAGGAGAATATGTATTTTCAGGGGATCCTTCCAGTGGATCGAAGATCGTGTACCGTCCGGATCGTTCCTGTCGGCATCGTCGTTCTCCGAAAGTGTGGGAGGGGTAACAACCTTGTGAAGTCCCGGAAGGAAATCAAGGAAGGCCTTCAGGCAACAAGGTCTGAAGAGCACCGAATCACTTTTCCCTTCCGTGCCCGGGGAGGCCTTCTAGTCTCCGCCCATGGCAACAAAGTCGGAAACGCTCCTGAAGCGGTTCACGGAAGCCCATGGACCGTCGGGATTTGAGGGCGAGGTGCGTGAGATATTCGTGAAGGAGTTGGAGGATGTGGGTTCGTTCTCGACCGATCGGACCGGGTCGGTGGTGTGCGACCTGGGAGGGAAGGGTCCGCGAGTGATGCTGGAAGCCCACATGGACGAAGTGGGTTTTCGGGTGCAGTCGATCAGTGCGAAGGGGTTCCTGCAGCTCATCGCGGTGGGCGGCTGGTGGCCGCATGTGGTGCTGGCCCAACAGCTGGTGGTGAAGACGAACAAGGGAAACAGGATCGTGGGAGTGGTGGGATCCAAGCCTCCGCACTTCCTGCCCGAGGCCGAGCGCAGCAGGGTGATGTCGCTGGAGAGCATGTTTGTTGACGTGGGGGCCACCTCGGGGGAAGAGGTGGCGGAGATGGGCATACGGGTGGGCGATCCCGTCGCTCCGCGAACGTCCTTTGAACCGATGGCACGGAAAGGGCGCTATCTCTCCAAGGCCTTCGACAACCGGGCAGGGATGGCGGCCGTGGTGGAGGCCGGCCAGAAATTGGCCAGACTCAAGCGGAGCAATCGCGTTCTCCTGGCGGGGAGTGTGCAGGAGGAAATTGGCTTGAGGGGGGCGCGTACGCTGGCGCGCCATGCCAGGCCTGATGTCGCGGTTATCCTGGAGGGGACGCCTGCTGATGACACACCGGGGTTCAAGCCCGATGAATCCCAGGCCGTAGTGGGGGCCGGGGTGCAGATCCGCATGCACGACCCCAGTGCCATCATGAGTCCGCGGCTCACCGAACTCGCCCTTGAAACCGCGGAGAATGAGAAAATCCCCCATCAACTGGCAGTACGGCGCGGTGGAGGCACTGATGCGGGCGAGTTGCATCTCTCCGGAGAGGGGGTGCCATCGGTAGTGCTCGGGG
>DMYM01000036.1 GCA_003483645.1 Verrucomicrobiales bacterium | reverse complement strand
TTGTCGTTGCGCACCGGCGGGTTGAACCAGCCATGAGCGGCACCCGCCACCTTGGTTGCGATGATGACCCCGTCGCGAGGCTTGGTCGCCAGCCACTCGCCCACCCAATCCTCGGCCCGGCCCACCAGTTCGGCAGTGGGCGGAACCGGATAAAGCTCCGCGCTGTCATAGAAGTCGATCCCTGCCTCAAAAGCCCGATCCATGATCCTGAAGGACATCTCCTTCTCAGCCTGCGTTCCGAAGGTCATGGTCCCCATGCAGATCTCGCTCACCACGATTCCGCTCGTCCCCAATCGCCGCTGCTGCATGGATGCAATCCTCTCAGGGATCGGGAGGGGAGCAAGACCGGACCCGGCAACCGCGGGCGTTCCAATCAGGAGAGCTGCCGGAATCCGGGAAGGCATGAGTCCACTCCGGCGAAGATTCATTCATTAACGACGAACTTTTCCCTGTGGCCGGGACTGAAACTGATTCACCTTGCGTGCCGACTGCTCTCCGGCCTGTTCTCGCCTGCAGCCTCGAGTATCAACCAGCATCCGCAAATGAAGCATACCAAGTTCATCCTCTTCCTTTCCCTCCTCTCCCTGCATGCCACGGCCCGGGAAACCCCAGATGCCAGCGGATTCGTATTTGACGACCGCAATCGGAACGGTAAACGCGATGCGGGCGAACCGGGCCTCCCCGGGGTCCTGGTCTCGAACCAGCGGGAAGTTGTCTCCACTGCCCCGGACGGTTCATGGTCTCTTCCGGTCCGCGACGACTGCATCTTCTTCGTGGTCAAGCCGCGCGGCTGGATGCCTCCCGTGAGCAATCAGCAACTCCCCCGCTTCTACTACGTGCACAAGCCCAAGGGCTCTCCTCAGAGCCGCTTTCCCGGTGTGAAACCCACTGGTCCTCTGCCTGCTTCCATCGACTTCGCTCTCACCCGTCAGAAAGAACCCGACAAGTTCAAGGCACATTTCTTCGGTGACACTCAGTCGCGCGACGAAAAGGAACTCGGCTACATGGCCCGTGACACCATCCAGGAACTAATCGGCACCGATGCCAGGTTCGGAGTGACCCTGGGTGACATCCTCTTCGATGACCTCTCCCTCTTTGAAACACACAACAGCATTGTGGCTCTGGTGGGCGTGCCGTGGTGGAACGTGATTGGCAATCACGACCTCAACTTCGATGCCCCTGACGACAGGACCTCTGATGAAACCTTCGAGCGCGTTTACGGTCCGGCCTACCACGCCTTCCAGTGGGGCCCCGTGAATTTCGTGGTCCTGGACAATGTCATGTGGGGCGGCTCCAGGGAATCGGGTGGGACGGGCAGCTACAACGGCAACCTGGGCGATGAGCAACTGACCTTCCTCGAGAACCTCCTGCCGCACCTGCCGGAGAACGAACTGCTCATGCTGATGATGCACATTCCGCTCAAGCAATCGGAGCAACCCCTTAAGCCCGGTCCCGGACACAACCGCCTCTTCCGCCTGATCGAGAAGCGACCCTACACCATGTCCATCTCGGGCCATACCCACTGGCACGCGCACATGTACCTCGACGAGAAGGATGGATGGAAGGGCGAGAAGCCACATCACCACGTCGTGAATGTCACTGTCTGCGGAAGCTGGTGGCGGGGCGAACCGGATGAACTCGGCATCCCACACTCCCTGGGAAGAGACGGCGCCCCGCGCGGTTACTCGACCATTACCTTCGACGGAACCCGGGCGGTAGTCGACTTCAAGGCCAGTCGGCGACCGGCTGATTATCAGCTTCGCATCGAAGCGCCCTCAGTGGTGAAACCCGGGACAGAGGAGGTGACGGTCCACGCCAACGTCTTCAACGGTTCCCGGCACTCCAAGGTGCGCATGCGACTGGGAGAGGACCGACAATGGATCACCCTGCAAAAGACCGTGGAGCCCGATCCCGATTTCCTCACCCTCAAGAAGCGTGAGGAAAGCCGCCGTGACAAACTGGAGGGCAGCACCCTCCCGGGAGTGGTTCCCTCCCACCACCTCTGGAAGGCCGCACTGACCGTCAAAGGCCTCACCGGCGTCCACCGTCTCTGGGTCCAGACCGAGGACATGTACGGCCGCACTTACGACGCCTCTCATGTCATCCGCATCGAGTGACCGTTGCCGGAGCAGCCCCTCTCGTAGTACGAACCATCAGGACCCAACACCGTTCCCCATGCCGCATCTCACCCTGCCCGCCCTCCTTTCCGCCCTTCTGGTCCTCTCCGTGACCGCTGTATCCGGACAGAAGGCAAAGCCCAACATCATCCTCCTTTACGCCGATGACCTGGGCTACACCGATCTCTCCTGCCAGGGATCGGATTACTACCGCACACCCAACATCGCCCGCCTCGCGAAGGAGGGGATGACCTTCACCAATGCTTATGCGGCGGCCGCCAATTGCGCTCCCTCGCGGGCCTCTCTCATGACGGGTCTCTACACTCCGCGCCACGGCGTCTTCACGGTTGGGAATTCGAACCGCGGGAAGGCCGCCCACCGCCGCCTCGTTCCCATCTCCAACAAGACCGAACTCACCAGGAAACTGCCCACCATGGCCCAGGTTCTCAAGGGCGTCGGCTACCGCACAGCGGTGGCGGGCAAGTGGCATCTCTCCGATGATCCCACCACCTATGGTTTTGAGGCCAACTTCGGCGGCCTGAAGTGGGGGTCTCCGAAATCCTACTTCTCCCCCTACAGGAATCCCAGGCTGAAGGACGGTCCCAAGGGCGAACACCTCCCTGCCCGCCTCGCCACCGAACTCTGCAATTGGATACGTTCGACGCAGAAAAAGAACGATCCCTTCTTCGTCTACTTCCCTTTCTATTCCGTCCACACGCCGATCCAGGCCCGCGCGGATCTCACCGCCAGCTACGCGGGCAAATCGGGCACCCATCACAGCAACGCGAAGTACGCCGCCATGATCGAGGCCATGGACCTTGCGGTGGGACAGATTCTCAACCTGCTGGATGAACTCGAACTGGCGAAGGACACGCTCGTGGTCTTCACCTCCGACAACGGCCCACACGGAGCGGTCTCTAACGCCAGGCCCCTGCGTGGATCGAAGGGGATGTTCTACGAAGGGGGCATCCGCGAACCCTTCTTCGTACGCTGGCCGGGCAGGATCAGGGCCTCTTCGCGACTGGATACAGCCATCCACCAGGTCGACCTGCTCCCCACCTTCGCCGCCGTGGCCGGGGCCGAGGCTCCTGAACTGCAGGACGGCCTGGATCTCAGTCCTCTCTTCCGCGGGGACTCCCTGCCCGCCCGCCCTCTCTTCTGGCATTTCCCTGCCTACCTCCAGGGCTACGGCAAGGACCTCGGCTCGCCATTCCAGTACTTCCGTACCACACCCTGCGGGGTGGTCCGGCAGGGACCGTGGAAGTTGATCGAGTACTTCGAGGACGGCACCCTGGAACTCTATAACCTCCAGCGCGACCCCTCCGAGAAGAACAACCTCGCAGAAAGGGAAGCGAAGCGCCGTGAGGAACTCCACGACCTCCTCAAGTCCTGGCGCAAGGCCACCAAGGCACCAGTCCCCACGGAGAAGAATCCAAAGTTCCAGAGCAACTGATTCCCTGCATACCCTCTTTGGGTCTTCCCGTCCTTCCCCTTAATCACTTTCGGCAGGCCTGACCCGGAAAACCCGGACGGTTTCCCGCTTGCCCGGGACTCCGGGCGGACTAAATTCAGAAACCCCCCGTGCTCTTCCCTCGACTGACCGCCAAAACTCTGCACCGGCTTGCCGAGGTCAGGATTCCGGAGTGCCTGCCGCACAGAGGAAATGGATCCACGCTTTGCGCTACCCTGCTCTCCGCGCTGCTGATCCCGTCTGTTCCTTCCCCGGGCGCCCAACAATTCCTCGTCACGCCCACCGCGGTCACCTCGTCCTCCTCGGCAACCGATTTCTTTGCCGCTTCCAATCTCATCAACAACAGCGGACTCAACCCGGTGCCCACCCTGACGAACTACCAGAACGCGCGGCATGGCTCGGCCAGTCCCTCCCGGGCCTGGGCCACCGCCGCCTGGGGCAGTGACTACTTTGCCAGCGGCCAACCAAACCCGGCCCTCACCTTCACCCTCCCCGACCTCTATCAGATTACCCACCTCGTGGTCTGGGGGTTCTACTACACTTCGCCCAATAACTCCGAAGCCAGGAAATTCACCTTGGAGTTTTCGACCAACGGCGGACGGACCTGGACGGGCCAGGCCGACGTCACCCACAGGAAAACCGCCGATGAGAGTGAGGCCATCCCGCTGGATCGTAAATTCCAGGCCAACGCGGTGCGGCTCACCGTCACCGACAACTACTATGTTTTCCGGGGCATCGGCGGGGAGCGCGTCGGGCTGGGTGAGGTCAAATTCATCGGACAGCCGCCCCCCGGCCCCGACCCGTCTGTTTCGCTCCGTCCCCTCGTCGACTTCGGGAGCACTTCCCCCGGCGAACCGATCCCGGC
Source organism: Verrucomicrobiales bacterium (assembly GCA_003483645.1). Lineage (GTDB taxonomy): Bacteria > Verrucomicrobiota > Verrucomicrobiia > Verrucomicrobiales > Akkermansiaceae > Roseibacillus_B. Next base: position 5,188 of record DMYM01000036.1, on the reverse strand, counting down.
CCGGACCCTCACCATCGAAAACGTGGGAAGCCAGCCTCTGACCATCGCCCCCCTTGCACCCGTTCCTCCCTTCGTGATCAGCGGCGGACCGCTTGAAATTCCACCCGGTGCGTCGCTCCCACTCACCATCGACCTGCCACCGATCCCGGGTTGTCACCTCGTCACCCTCAAACTGGCCACCAATGATCCGGCCCGCCCCATTGTGCCCGTCAATCTCATGGGCGCCTACGACTGCCTGCCGAATGCGCCTTCCCAACCAGGCATCCTTCCGGAAGAGGGCACCTTCGTGGATCCCTTCGAGGTCACCATCACGAGCGAGGACCAGGGGGTGATCATTTACACCACGGATGGATCAATCCCCACCTCTGGCAATGGGATTCCCTACACTGGTTCGGTCACGATCGACTCCTCCACCCAGTTGCGTGCTGCCGTGGTAAGGGCCGGGAGCGCTTCGAGACCCCAGACCAGAAGCTATCTCCGCCTCACCGGAGGACTGGAAACCTACACCTCTCCCATCCCCATCGCGATCATCGAAAACTTTGGTGGCGGGACCATTCCCAACAAGGAATGGTCCTTCGCCACCCAGACTTCAGCAGGGCTCCAGCAACTCCCGCGCCAACCCGCCTGCCTCCACCTCATTGACACCGACCCGGAGTCCGGCAGGGCCTCCATCACGGGCCTGCACGACCTCACCGAGCGCGTCGGAATCAGGGTGCGCGGTTCCTTTTCCTCCACCTGGAACCCCAAGCCCTACTCGCTGGAGACATGGGACGAGTACGATGCCGACAAGAGCACCACTCCCCTGGGCCTCCCTGGAGAGTCTGACTGGATCCTCTACTATCCTCATCCCCTCTACGACCGCCAACTCATTGCCAACACCTTTTCCTGGGAACTCTCCCGACAGACCGGACGCTACGGCACACGCTTCCGCCTCGTGGATACCTTTATCAACCAGGACGGCGGCGATCTCACTCCCGCCGACCGCGTCGGGGTCTACGCATTCGCCGAGAAGGTCACACGGGACGACGATCGCATTGAGTTCGAACCGCTCTCCGAAGATGGCAGCACGGGTGGATGGCTCCTCAGTATCAATCGCATGGATCCCATCCCCGTGGGTGGCTTCCCCGCTGAAAATGGCGCCCTTACTCCCCAGTTCTTCCACACTGCCGGCCCCGATCGCATCCTGCAGACCCCTCCCAACCAACTCAACCGCGAAGGCGACGACGATATCCCGCGCCAGTACAATGGATTCTTCAATTTCGAGAATCCAGACGGCTACCGTATCAATGCCGCCCAACGCAACGTGATCGAGAGCTGGTTTGAGGAATTCGAAGACGTGCTCTATGACGACGCCCGCTGGCTCGACCCCGTGGATGGCTACCGGCGCTACGTCGACACCCGCGACTTCATCGATTACTTCCACCTTCACAATCTTGCCAAGCAGGGCGACAGCATGGCGCTGAGCCTCTTCCCCTGGTTTTCCTCCAGGGACCGCAAGCTCCGTATCGGTCCGATCTGGGATTACAACCTGAGTGCCTACTGGACCGATCCCACCGACGAACTCTTCTACCACAACGACCGGATCTGGTACCCGCGCTTCTTTGAAGATCCCGGCTTCATGCGGGAATATATCGATCGTTGGTACGAACTGCGCCGCGGACCGTTCGCCACTCCGAATCTGACCGGCCTTGTCAACCAGCAGGCCAGACAGTTCACATCCACCCTCGCCATCCGGCAGGGCATAAGCGCCAGAGCGTGGTCCACCGAACTGGCGGACATGAAGACCTACCTCTCCACCCGGACAAGCTGGATTGACGGGCAATTCTTCCGGCCGCCCACCTTCAGTCACCCCGGTGGTCCCGTCAGCGCGCAATTCACCCTCTCCATTTTCAACCACACCAGAGAGGCGGGCACCATCTTCCTTACCCTGGATGGCAGTGATCCCATCGATGGTGGAGGAACCGTTTACACCGATCCCATCTCCTTGAATGCCACCGCTCATGTCAGGGCCCGGGTTCGCTCGACAAGCGGTGAGTGGTCCGCCCTTAACGAGGCCTCCTACGTGACCGGCACGCCGCCGGAACCCGGTGACCTCGTCCTCTCCGAGATCATGTACCATCCTCTTGGTGACCCTGGAGCAGAGTTCATCGAAGTCCTCAACATCAATCCGGTCGAGGCACTCGATCTCGCTCTCATCCGGTTCGCCGCGGGAGTGGAATTCACCTTTCCGGTGGGGGCCACTCTCGCCCCGGACGAACGAATTATCGTGGTTCGCAACCTGTCAGCCTTCGGAGCCGTCCACGGCACGGCACACAACGTGGCGGGAGAGTTCCAACTCGACAGCGCCCTCGATAACAGCGGCGACCGCATTATCCTCCTCGACGCCAGTGGCGGCGTGCTCCTCGACTTCAGTTATGGGGACGATCCGCCCTGGCCCGAGTCCGCGGATGGAGACGGCGACTCTCTCATCCTGATCGATCCCCTCGCCAATCCCGATCACGGAGTTTTCTCGAGCTGGCGCAGCAGCACTACTGCCGACGGCAACCCAGGCAGCGACGACCGCGTGACCTTCTCCGGTGATCCCGTTCGCGATCGTGATAACGACGGCATTCCCGCCCTCGTTGAATTTCTCCTCGGAACCCCGGAGATCCGGGAAGACCTCATCTCCGATTTCTTCACCTGGAACCACACTCCCGGTGGCGAGACGGAACTTCTCCTCGCCTTCAGCCTCGCCACCCGGTCCATTGACATGCCCGCCATCGAGTTCAGCCACGACCTCGAGACCTGGCAGGAGGTGACCGTGGAACCCACCTTCGATGAACATCTCACTGCCGGACGCGCCCGCTACCGCTGGCTCCTGCCCGCCCCCCAGCCCGCGCAGCGCTATTTCCGCATCCGAGTGGCGGAAACAGTGCGTTGAGCATGACGCTCCGCTAAACAGGGATTCTCGGATGTTCCCTGCCCCACCCCCGACGCCTGTTCTCCTTTCCTCGGGGAGCCCCGTCTTGAGCCCTTGACCAGGACCCACATTCCGCCCCCTACTCCCACCACCGAGAAAAAAAACAAGGTCACCAGCCCGCCGAACGCGCGAAACCACGAACGCTGTTCAACTTCTCCCGTGACCATGACCGGCGGAGGAAGGAGCGCCCTCCTGGCCAACTCATCCAGGTGCTCCAGCCGCTGCCTTTCCTCTTTCGCAAATGGCTCCATCAGATCCTGAATGGCAGTGCGCCGCCGGGCCGGGTCAAGCGGATGCTCTCCCCCCAGCGCGACAGCTTCCCTTATCCGCCAGGGCAACTCCTCACCTTGCCACTGAAGAAAGGCGATGAAATCCCTCCGCAGGTCTTCCACCGCCGGGGAGGGAACGTCAGCAAGCGCTTCAAAGGCAGCGAGGTGGTGGTTCAACGTCCCAAGATAGCGCTGCAGGGCCTGCTCCGTCCGCCCGGCGTCCCGGCGCTCGATCGCTTCCCGCAGGGATCGCGAAACCTCCGAAAAGCGCTCTCCCAGGATCATCCGCGAATCCGTGATCTCGTCGATCAGATCCTGTGCCCCCGGAGTACGTCCAACTGCAGACACCACCGGCAGAAACCCGGGCACCACTGCGAAAAGCAACCGCACGAACGACATCACCGGACAAACGTGATCTGCCACCGGTGCTTGGCAAGGACACAGTTCCACCGTAATTCGCCCGAGGACGCGCCCGATACCATGCGGCGCCACCTTCTGCTCTCCCAACGGCATTCCATCGACGCAAACGGAGCTTGCGATTCTCTCCAGCCCGATTCACCCTTTCCCGCCCCGCAGGATCGAAACTGCTCTCTCCGCAAGGTTCGCCCTGCCTCATACCCCCCATGAAAACACTTCTGTGCCTCTTCCTTCCTCTCCTGGCCACGACGCTCACCCTGGCCGAAGGGAAGAAAACTCCGGCGACACCCGCCGGGGACGGAGCGACCATCAAGAAGAAGAGCTGCCCCCTCTGCAAACTACCCGGCCGGGCCGCCCTCTTTGCGGGCGCGGCCAGACCCTGCCCGACTGATTGCACCAAACTCTGCTGCAAGGGCACGGAGGTCGTCTTCGTGGTGAAGGGAGTGACCGATGCTGCCGGAGTCCGCAAGATCACCGGGGCCCTTGCCGGACTGGAAGGAGTGCAGATCGAAAATGTGGGCCATGAGTCGGGCCGAGCCGTTCTACGGCATGCCCCCGACAAGATAACAAGGACGCAATTGCGGGAGATCATCATTGGCTGCGGCTACCAGGTGACTGGCGAGCAGGCCGCCTTCTCCCTTGAGGGACTGACCACCGAAAAACTGGCCGTCGCAGTCGAGAGTGCAATCCGCGCAGCTCCCGGTGTGACCGGAATCGAAACTGTATGTCACAAGAGTGGCAGGGCCATCGTGGTTTTCGATCCCGTCAGGACCACTCCCCGGAAGATCGCAGCTGCCATTAATGCCACTCCCTGCAAGGTGGTGATCCCCTGATCCTCCCCACCCCGCGCGACAGACAGCAGTCGGGGGAAGAGCAGAAGTGCGCAAGGCAGCCCCCGGACCTGGAAGGCTGGGATCCTCACGGTGCCACCTCAAACAAGGTGACTTCGCAGGAGTTCTCCCCCCGGACGCACGTCATCGGCGACGATCTCTGCGCCACCTCCCTTCGAACTACCCCGAATTGCTGAATCCGCCCCAGACTGGCACACGTTTTTTCTAGCTACCGGTAGCCCTTCCCTGTTCGATGCCGGGGACCAGAAAACTCAAAGAACGCACGCATGTCTCAGGTAAATATCGCTATTGTCGGTCTTGGCTTCGGCGCAGAGTTTATTCCCATCTATCAGCGCCATCCGCAGGCGAACATGTACGCCATCTGCCAGCGCACGGAGGAAAGTCTCAACGAGATCGGCGACAAATACGGGGTGGAGAAACGATATCAGGACTACGATGACGTCCTCCGCGATCCGGACATCACCGCGGTGCACATCAATACGCCTATCCCCAATCACGGGGAGCAGTCCATCGCCGCCCTGGAAGCCGGCAAGCATGTGGCCTGCACGGTGCCCATGGCTACCAGCCTGAAGGAATGCGAAGAGATCGTTCGCCTCTCCAAGGCCAACGGCCTGAAGTACATGATGATGGAAACCGTGGTCTATGCCCGGGAGTTTCTCTACATGAAAGAACTTTACGACAGCGGGGAGCTG
>DMYM01000137.1 GCA_003483645.1 Verrucomicrobiales bacterium | reverse complement strand
ACTCTACAACCTGAAGGACGACCTGGGGGAGGCGAAGGACCTCGCTGCCCGGTTTCCCGGACGCACCAGGGAACTCCGCCAGCGCCTCAGGGTCTGGCAGGAGGAAACGGGCGCCAGAATGCCGACGCCCAGGGAATGACCTGCCGACTTACGGAGCGATTCCGACCACCTGCAGGAAGACCTTGGGCTCAAGCTCAAGACTTTCCGGAACCCGCAGCGTCACGGGCGAAGCGACCAATCCAACCGCAGCGGTCACGGGAAGGACGTTGTCCTGCGGGTCAATTGCTGCCAGATCACGCGCCGAGCCCATCTGGATGCTGAATGGCCCGGGGAGAGCACCGTCCCAGGCCACCGTAAACTCATTGGTGGCCGGGTTGAAGGTGAGGCTCGTGATCTGGATGCGGGAAGGATCATTGCCACCACCGTTGCCGGGATCTCCCACCTCGAAGCGATACCAGTCCGGCTGGGTCGGTTCGAGCACCATCGGGACGATCCCATTGGGATGGGTCAGGCTGTAGGACCCTCCTGCAATCCCCGCGCCCACCTCAAAGCCGTCGAGGAAGGTGGAAGGGTAACCGGCCACCACCGCAAACCACATCCCTTCCGTGAGTCCTTCAGGAATGTCGATCAGGCTCTGTAAGGTGCCGTTCGCGTCATCATTGTAATACAGGAAGTAGCCGAACTCATCGTAGATCGCGAGTTGGGTATCGACCAGGGACTCAAGGGTATGAAGCTGCAGGGGGACTCCGGGATCGGCGATCTTACCCAGATCCACAAACTCAAGAGGAGGACCGAGAGAAATGGTGAACTCAAACCACACCGTCTCCGAGGCTTCCGTCCCTACCGATGTCCTCGTCGTACTTGTCCCTGCCCCGGGACCGAGATTGGGATTGGAGGGATAATTGAGGACCACATCCCCCACCGCTCCACCAAGCGTGGTGATCGGCCCGAGATCGAAGGTCGCCCCCGCTCCCGCTACCACCGCGATGTAGGTTCCGGCATCCAGTCCCTCCGGAATCGAAACCTGACTCTGCAAGCCTTCACCTGCGTTGTCGTTTTCCTGAATGAGATTGCCGTCAAAGGAAAATATCGCCAACTGGGTATCGAAGCTGGATCCAAAGGTATCAAAGGTGAGGGGATTGCCCTCGCTTCCAATAAACCCCAGATCAATCGTCACCTCGTCCGGCCAGTCCGCTGGCAGCACGTTGAGATTCAGGGAAAACGTGGCATCGACCTGATTGACCGCTCCGTCAAAGCCCACAAAGCTCTCCACCACCAGATAGTAAGTCCCCGACCGGAGAGCCATCGAGCCCTGGTCCGGAGCCGGACTGTCAAAGAAATGGTACCAGATCCCTTCCTGGGCGACATTTTTCCCAAGGTCCACGTCAAATTCCGTACTCAATCCCGCCACCAGAAAAAAATCGGGATCACCCGCGGCAAACTCGCTGTCCTTGCTGAACGTCAGGTTCGCAGGCTCGGCGAGAGTGAACTGGATGACATACTCGTTCCCCCAGTTAGCTGCCGTGTTAAGATCCATACCTTCTCCGGTCACGAGGTCGGCATTGTTGCGCCCGCCCGTAATGACTTCCGGAGGGCCGGGATCAACCACCAGAGCGGTGGTCCCGGAAATTTCCGTGTTGCCTTCAGGCAGCGTCCCCAGATCAATATCGACCTCATAGTCAGCGACGACGGGGAGGGTCGCGACGAACGTAATAAGCAATCCCTGTAAAGTACGTTTCATGATTTGCACTTTGATTTACGACGTGGGCGGCCAACCTGCCCCCTTCCTCCCGGACGTGCAAGCACGGTTTTCCCCAAAGAAACTGCAGCGGCCACGTCTCCGGGCGGACGGGAAGTTCCCTTGGGGAGCAGGAAGAAACAGCCCTACTTCTCAATGTTGTAGACCGAATTGTGGATCTCCCGAACCACCTCCATCCCATTGACACCACGAGTTTTGCAGCGAATGGACATCCCCCAAGTGGGGGCCAGTTCCGGCACCGTCAGTGTCACGGACCTGCCGTCCGGACTCAGGGCGGCCTTGCTCACTTTCCAGGGCCGCTGGTCATAATGACGCGATCCATAGTTCCTGGTCCGCTTGAGATTCCAGGCCTCAATGGCCCAGGCCCCGGCGTTCTCGGTGGCGGCCTTGTCGAGGGGGTCGCTGAACGTCACCTTCACTGTCTGCGGCGCGGTGGCCAACCCCACCGGCACATGTGCCGGCTCTCCGGTCGCGCGCACACGATAGAAGCCACCGGCCTGCCGCTGGTTGCCGGCCCAGGCGAACATCCCGCAGGCGTAGAGCTGACCGTCACCCGGATGAAAGCGTCCCCGCATCACCCCGGTCGGGAACTGCTTGAAGGGGAGCTCACACATGCCCCCCTGTACCTGCCCGTTCACTTTCTCATGAGGGACGACGTAGATCTTCCCGTAGCCGTAGGAGAGATTGAGGAGAGAACCGCGCAATGACTTCCAGGCCGAGTCCTCCGGCACCCAGAGCAACTCGGCCGGGGAACGGTCGAATCCGTTGGTGATCCAGCACAGGGGCGACGTCATGACCGAGTCCGAGGAATCGGTGATGCTGTGGTAGCCGAACATGTTCCCGTAAAAATCGTTCTTCCCCGTACCTTTCACCCAGTTGATGCGGTTCTTGGGATTCCAGTGGCCCTCCTGGTCGGTGACGATGAAGGTCCCGTCCGGGTTGAGGCAGACCCCGTTGGCAGCGCGGAAACCGGTGGCCAGGATGTCGGTCTTGCTGCCATCCCTGCTCACCCTGAGGAGGGTCCCGTGGTGCGGGACCACCGCGGTCAGGGCATGCCGCGCCGACTTCGCGTAGTAAAAGTTGCCGTCGTCATCGGTCTGCAGGCCCATGGCGAACTCGTGGAAGTGTTCGGTGACCTGGTGGTCATTGTTGAAAACCTCCAGGTAATCAGTCTCACGATCACCGTTGTGATCACGCAGGAGTGCAATCATGTCGCGACAGCCCACGTAGATCCGGCCATCCACGATCCGCAATCCCAGCGGCTGGAAGAGCCCCGAGCAGATCCGCTGCCACTGCAACACACCCTCGCTCTGGTCGATGCCGTCCACGATCCACACATCCCCGTTCCAGGTGCACACCGCGGCGCTCTTGCCGCCCTCGAAATAGTCGAACCCGGACGTCCGCATCCACGACTGCCAGGGATTCTCAGCCGGTGGGGGCGTGGGCAGCACGTCCACCGCGAAGGGGCCATCATCCGCGCCCCGCGTGATCCTGGTCACCAGCCTCCCCTGGAAACGCGGCTCGGGTTTCCGTCCAAAGAGCTCCTCGTCCCCCGCGCGCGCCGCCCGCACCTCAATCCCCTCACCGATCACCACCCGGTAAATCTGCGCCACCTTGCTGGCCGGGAAGACATGCTCCCTCTCGGTATTGAGCCGCATGCGCAGGGCCTTCCCGCCCGGCCCGATCTTCATGACCCGCACGAAGGCCTGCTCTCCACCGTCCCATTGGGGCACTTCCCGGATCTCCGTCTCTCCCACCGTGTAATCGATGACCGCCTCCCCACCCACATACTGAAGCCCCCGGAATTTCACCCATCTTCTGGGCAGGGGTCCGTAGGGCTTGTTATCGCGCCCCAGAATGCGCGCGTCTTCGTAGCCGCCCTCCGCCGGGTTGGCCCACATCGGTGCGTTGGGAAAAATAAACTTCTTCTCCCCCACGATACTGGTGTGGGTGCCATGGGATCCATCAAAGGCGATGCCCCTCCAGTCGACAAACTTGTCCCCCGTCCACGCCGCCGCCAACCGCATGGTATCGTGGTCGTAGAGCATCCACGCCTTGCCCTCCGCCACGCCGCCCGGGCCGTCGTCCACCCGCACGGTCATGCCTTTCTGGGCGATGTTTCCACCCTCGACCTGCATGGTCCAGAAGAGGACGTTTCCGTAGTCCTGGAGGACATACTGCGGAGCCTTCCTGGGACCCTTGCGCTCCTGCACCGTGCTCATTCCGCGCGGCAGGCGCTCCAGGTAGTCCTCGTTCACGGCGGAGAGCTGGTCTTCATTCCTCCCCTTGAGGAAGGTCTCGCGCACATAATGGATCACATCGTACTTCTGCGCGGTGGTGTATTGCGGCTGCGGCACCATAAGCCCGTAGCCACGCTCCAGGGTCTGGAACATGCGATAGGGATCGTTCCCATTCTTGAACTGTCCCTGGTGGAACCGCAGGGCGGTCGGAAGTGATCCTTCCTTTTCAATCGTCCCATGACAGGTCACGCAAAGCTGCCCGTAGACCGCCTTGCCCCGGGTCAGGCTTTCCCCGTCCCAACCGCGCACCAGGGCGGCATGGTCGGCCCTTTCCAGCGGCTGTATCCTCGCCCTGCGCAGGCTGAAGCCCGCCCCGGCCTTCAGTTTCACCCTGCTACCGTAACCCGGAAGGCGACCGTATTTCACCTCCGCCAACCTGCGCGGTTTGACTTCCGGCCTGGGTTCACCACCAGGCTTCCAGTTGTAGTCAGGGGTGTTGACGGTATCCTCCCGGCCGCTCGAGAGCGCCTTCACCTCAGCCAGACTGAGGGCCCGCTTCCACCAGCGCACATTGGCAATCTTCCCGTCCCAGCGACCCCCGAAGTCGGCCGATCCCGCCCCGATCTTGAAAACATGGCTGTCCACGTCCGGACGCATGAATTCCCGGTTGGCCGCCTCCAGGCCGCCATCGATAAAGAGGCGCGCGGTCTTGCCGTCCATCTGCAACACCACCACGTGATCCTTGCCATCGTTGACCCTCTTGCTGCCTTCAATGTCACCGAGCCACCCCACGTCGTAGACCATCTTCCCATCACGCAGGAAAAGCATCTTGCCGTTCTCCACCCACTTCCCTGCAGCAGGAGCCTTGGCCACCAGTGGACCATTCCCCCTGGTATTGAACTTCACCATCACGGTGAAATCGCGGTCAAAGCGGAAGGTTCCTTTCGAATCGGCAGCATTGGCCACCACCGCTGCACCGGCAACCTGTCCCGCCGGGGCCGAATTCTCCAGGTCCTCACCCTCGTTAACCAGCTTGCCCTCGTGCCAGACCCGCACCCGCGCCGCCTGTCCGATGGCATGCTCGTAGGCCACTTCCACCCGCCGTTGTCCACCCGCCGGCAGGTCCACCACATGATCTCCAAAGACAATCAACTGGGCCCTGGAGGACCCGGTGGCATCGTAATCGAGAAGCACCCGGAAGTTCGAGTAGTCCTTCCCCGACTCAAGCGTGCAGGGACCTGTCGTCTCCGGAAAGAGAGTCTCCAGGGTCTTTTCCAGAGGAAGGGAGGTCGGCGCGCTGGGAACCTGGGCCCAAAGGGCAGCGGACAGCGCAAGGGTCGGAAGGAAGATCGGAAGGAGGGGCGACTGGGAACGGTTCACAATTGATGGGATATTGTTCCCCGCCCCTTAGCGGAGATCGTCCGCCCCGCCAATGCGATTTCCTGTGTGCCCCCGTCACGTTTGCGTGACCTCGGC
>DMYM01000063.1 GCA_003483645.1 Verrucomicrobiales bacterium | reverse complement strand
GTCGCAGGTTCGAATCCTGTCTCCCCGACCATTCCTTTTGTGCGTCGGGTCCCTGGTCAGGTGGGCCTTACTCCGGGATCGAGTAATAGAGCTGTTCGAGGGTAAGGACGACGTAGGAGGTGACCAGGATATCGTCATTCTCCCACCAGCGGGAGTTTTCGTTGATCCAGGACCCATCCTTGCCCTGGTTGCTCACGAGGAGGCGGCCAAGATCCTTGCGCCAGTCGACCTTGGTGCCATCCGGTCGTTCGAGCAGGTCGATGCCAGCGGCCACGAGGCTCTTGGTCATGGCGTGATAGTAGTAGTAGAGTCCCTGCTGGCCGAGGCCGGGGTTTTCCTTGAGGGTGTAGTTGTTGCCCAGCCACTTGAGGACGGACTTGAGCCGCTTGTCGCCCGGTTCGAGGTCGGCATAGATGAGGGAGAGCAGGCCGGCGTAGGACATCGAACCATAGGAGCGCAGGGCCACCCGGCCGTCGGGAAGTTTGCGTTCGCCCGCCTTGCTGTCACCAGGGAAATAGACAAACCCCCCTTCGTCCTCCTTGGCCACTGCGGTGATCTGGTCGTTGGTTGATTCGAGGTTCTGGCAGCGCGAGATGAAATTGAGGGCGGCCTTCCAATCGAGTTCAGCTTGTTTGCCGGTCTTGTTGTCCTTGGCAATCTGGCGGGAGTGATAGAGCGCCTCCAGGGCGAGGTAGGTGTTGGACATGTCGGAGTGGGCGTAGGTGCCACCGTAACCGACTCCGCCGTCATACTTGTTGTCGGCGGTGCCCTTGGTGCCCCAGTCTGTCTGCTGGTTGACGAGGAATTCCCGGGCCTTCAGGATGACCGGTTCGTCTTCCTTCCGGCCACGGGCCAGGAGAGCCATGATGGAGGAGGAGGTGTTGTAGGTGGCCAGACCCTTGACGTAGATGCCCCCGTCGTCCTTCTGTTGCTTGAGCAACCAGCTGAATCCGCGTTCGATGTGCTGGGGGTGGGTCTTGGTGTAATCGAGGCCGGGGTCGCGCATCATGGCCGCGAGAACAAGAGAGGTGAGGGCGGGTGTTTCCTGTTCTCCCCAGAATCCCTCCTTTCCCTGCTGGCTCTTGAGGAAGGCGTTTCCCTTTCGGATGGTGCGCTCCATTTCGAGGCGCAGCGAGAGGTATTCACTCTGTTTCTGGGCCTGGAGGGTGGAGCAAAGCGTCGCGGCAGCGAGGGTGCAGGTGATAATGACATTCATGATGGGTGGCGAATGTGATGAAGTTCGACTTTTCTATGTTCCTTGAGAGGGGGAGGGTGCGGCTGACGGGATCCCGGCAGGTTCGTCAGGAAGAGCCTTTCGTTCCCGGGGAGGGGACGTTCCTGTTTCAAGGGTGCTGACAGGCAGTCTTTCCTGTCTCCCTGATGGCCTGGTCCTGTTCTTCCTGAGTTGCCCGGTGGCTTTTTCTTCAGCATCCACCTTGCCCCGGAGGAAGGGTTTGATGGTTACCCTGATCGAGGTGCCGACCTCGGGAACACGGGCGGTGGTGGGAATCCAGACATCATCGAGATTGCCGTCCTGGCCGGGCCAGTTGAAGAGGGAGGCATTATTGGTGAAGAGGGCCACGATATCGCCGGTGACCTCAGCCTGGAATGAATTGTCGTGGATATAGGAACCGCCGTAAACCCAGGCCTTGGGAGGCAGGGGCTTCTTCGTGACGGTGTGGGTGATCCAGTCATTGAGGGTGGCGGCGTGCACCTTGCCCTCCTTGTCCTTCCACTCGAGATGAATCTCGGCCCGTGCGGCGTTCCTGATCTTCTCGGCGACATCCGGAAACTTACCGGTAGGACGAAAGTCCTCCCCCAGGATGGGGAAGAGTTCCTTGGATTCCTTGTAGCCAAGGATCTTCAAGGCGATGTTGACGTGGAAGGGGCGCGCTTTGGTGATGAGAATCGCTTCGTGAATCTTGCCGTTATGATGGACGACGGCATATTCCAGGGCGCCTTCCTTCATGTTGACCTCTGCAGGGAAGTTGATCTCACGGGTTTTCTGATGGAAGGTGACTATTCCCACCTCGAACTTGCCGTTGCCGAGGTCGCGTACCGGGGGGGGCTCTTTGCCGGACTTCTCACCGGCAGGCTCCTTTTCGTCCCCGGCAAGGGCGAGGCAGCCGAGGAGCGGGAGCACGGAGGCGAGAACCAGTCTGAACATGTCTGTAGTGTGGGGTGTATCTCCTTGCCTGTCAAAGGAGCACCGGGTGCCGGATGCCCGGAAAAGACAAACAGGCCAATTATTGGTCACTCCCTGCCCAGCCGCTGTGCAGCACAGCGGGATGGGTGCCAGTTCCGGGCTGGGATGGAGCCGATTTCTTCCCCCGTTCTGATCAGTTTCCGGCGGGGGCGGAGCGATTGAGGGACTCCGCGAAGCGGAGCCAGTGCAACCGGGTGACCTGTCGCTGGAAATCGAGCTTGGGATTGCCCGGGTGGTTGCTGGTCAGCGGGGGGACAATCCCATCGAGATTGGCGAGTTCCTGCCGGACCAGTTGATAAGAGTTTGAAAGGATGAGGAGTCGATAGTGCTCGACCTCGTCGTTGCCGGGCATCATGGAGCGTGGTTGTGGCTCACCCTTTCCG
>DMYM01000305.1:7562-8453 GCA_003483645.1 Verrucomicrobiales bacterium | reverse complement strand
AATGCGGAATCATCACCGGGAATTTCTTGCGTGCCATGCGGAGAGCAAGAATACTTGGTGAATACAGAGATTTTGCTGGTGCGGAGGTAGAATTCCGTATGTATAATGCGAATACGTTGACCGACTGACCCAAATGAAGATGTATGCCGTTATGAGAAACTCCGCGGGGAGAGGGCGCAAAGGCTTCTCCCTTATCACGACCGTCACGATCCTGGTGCTCCTCTCCTTGATAGCGATTGGTCTCCTGTCGCTGTCCACTGTCACGGTGCGAAGCAGCACGTCAGAGCTGGCGCAACTTGAAGCACGGGCCAACGCGCGCCTGGCCCTGATGATTGCAATAGGCGAATTACAGACGAATCTCGGACCGGACCAGCGGGTTTCTGCCGAAGCAGGAATTATGGATGAGGATCCTGATCCCATTGCTGCAGAAGGTATCCAGGGCGTCAAGCATCCCCACTGGGTGGGAGTGTGGACTACCGAGTGGGTTCCCCCGGGCAGCGACGGGCAAAACAAGTCGCCCTGGGTGCGGAACGATAACGAAGGGGGCCTGAGCGACCAACGCTTCACCGGTGCAGCGGGCAAGACCTTCGATCGTGAAAAGGACGTCCTCAGCTACCTCGTCAGTGGCAACGAAGGAGGTCGGGTTGAACTGGGAGTCGATCTCATCGAGGCGGAGGCCTGGGAAGGGGAACAGATTGAGCTGGTAGGAGACGGCACGGTGGCAACCACCGAGGAGTACGTGGTGGCACCACGAGTGACCACCAGGAACGACAAGGATCGCGAAACCGGGGGCTATGCCTACTGGATCGGTGACCTCGGGGTGAGGGCCAATATCGCGATGGTGGATGCCTACTCACTGGACGCTCCCGCGAGGGGTCCCAACCCCGATGG
>DMYM01000305.1:0-7168 GCA_003483645.1 Verrucomicrobiales bacterium | reverse complement strand
CTTACCGATCAGGAAGTGCGCAAGTTGTTCAGCCGCAAGACGGTGGAACTGACCGACGGCGTGCCCAGCCGGGAAAACGCCCTCCGGAAAAAGAAGGCCTTCCACCACATGACGACCCAGTCGAAGGCGGTCCTGTGCAACGTGCGCCAGGGAGGGCTCCTGCGGGACCTCACCGCCTATGTCCACGATCGCCGTGGCACAATCCGTGATCTCCGGGCTGACGGCAGGATCGTCTCCCAGGGGATTGACGACCACGACAACATGATCGGACCGGCCAACGCCAACGTGGCGGATGAGCAGGGAACGACCTGGGGTCAGACGAAGTATCGCGATATCGCCCCGACCTTCGCCCTGGTGCGCAACTGGGCCAATGCTGGCAGGCTCCTGCAGTATAACGAGGACGAGACCGATATGGTGGATCCGGCTCCCCCGACCCCGGAGGACATCTCCAATGGCACCCTGCGCGGGATGAACGATGGCGTGAACGTTTATGATGGCGGCAACCTGCGCCCGGCATCCTTCCTTCCGTTTGTTCAGCCCAACCTGTTTCCGGTCATGACGGAGGGTGCGGTCTACTACAACCTGGCGACCTATTCACAGAGCGCGGACAACCCCTCGTCCCCCCAGGTCCTCCGGATCTGTTACTATCCCCGCGTGGCGCTGTGGAACCCCTACAACGTGTCGCTCAAGCTCCACAACATGTGCGCCACCATCTTCGTGAACGGAAACAAGGACGTGCGGGTCACCTACTCCGACCGCACCACCCGGACCAATGTTCCGATTCCCTTCGGTCGCGGATCGACCAAGGTGGGAGCCAAGCCGAGTGGATCTGATCCCAGCCCCGGGCACTACGTGGGCTGGGTTCTCTTCAAGCTGCAGCCCACCACCATGGCCCCGGGGGAAACGCTGGTCTTCAGCCCGATCCGAACGTCGGAATACCAGCTCTTCCAGATTGACCGCAATGTTCTCTCCTCCTCGGTGGCGCCTGACCCGGGGCTCTACTTCTGGCAGGACATGCAGCAGACGCACACCAAGAAGCCGGTGACCTTCATCGAATTTCCTGGCCCGGGCAACCAGTCCGGCGGGGACAACTACATGATGTCGCTCAAGAGTGCCGGTCGCCAGCGTTCCTTCAATGACTCCTCCTTCAACAACATGCAGTCCATCGTTTACGCCAATACCTCGCTGCAGGCGGGTGGTAGTGACGAACTGCCGGTGCAGTGGAGTACGGGTCGCGGCCGCCAGCCGGAGCCGCGGGTCCATGACTTGGGGAGCAGCCGCGCCCGATTGCCGGGCACGGCCATCCCGGACACCCGCACGCGGGACGGCTTCCGCATCCGCTGGTGGGACGAGCACCGTTCAAACGTCCTTGGATCGGGCCAGCTGCGTGGCCAGCCCCAGCACCTCAAGAGCTCGGTGATCGGGACCTGGAACCCGCGGGCGGCCTACTTCTGCCGCAACCCGTGGGATAATGTCACCGACCTGCCCCCCCACTTTTACGGGATGTATACCCGTGACCTCTTTGACCAGCGGGTGAGCTGGCAGAACATGATGCCCCGCTCGATTGACGGGAGGCAGGTCGGCTGGCCCTTCGGCGAACCGCTCAACGCACCGGACGACGGGGTGGTCCTCTTCGACGTGCCTCGCGAGGAGATCGGCATTCCCTCCCTCGGGTTCCTGCGCCACCTGAAGCTCTCCGAATTCGGCTGGCACCCCAGCTACGCGGTGGGCAACTCGATAGTGGATCCCCGGGTGGGCCGCCTGCACACCAGCCCGGTGCTGCAGACCTCCCGTGAGAAAGCCAACAACGGCTGGAACTCGTATCTCTTCGGTCACCAGGGAGGCCGGACTTCGGGTCGGGGAGCGGACTACTGGGCCATGCTGACCCGCCAGATTCTCTTCAACCGTCCCGACGACCACTTCGTGGTCTATGACCTGAGCTACGAGACGAACTTCAACCTCTGGGACAACTTCTTCGTCTCCACCGGTAATAATGCGCGCAAGATTGCCTTCGTGGAGAGTCCCGAGGAGAACCCGCTGCCCAACGGGCGCTTCCAGCTGGTGGGAACCGGCACCAACGTGCGCAGTGACATAGTCAACTTCCACAAGTCTGCCAGCCAGCTCTGGCTCAATGGCGGATTCAACGTGAACTCCGTCAGCGTGGACGCCTGGAAGGCCGTGCTGGCCTCCGCCATGAATGCGGGTGACTATGCCAGCAAGGACGCGGTTCCCTTCCCGCGGGTGATCAATCCGCCCAATGGTGAGTATCTCGACGGCAACTGGGATGACGAGGAGGCCACCTCCGGCTTCCTGAGCATCGACGGCAGCGACACCTCCGACAGTGATCTTGAGCGCCTCGCGCAGGAGATCGTGCGGGAGGTGAAGGAGCGGGCGCCCTTCTTCGGCCTGTCGGACTTCATCAATCGCCGCCTGGTGGACAGTGAGCACGGGGATGCGGGACCGATCGAGGCCGCCATCCAGCGCTCCGGGATCAACGCGGAGTTTGACGAGCACGAGATTCTCCGCATTCCGAACAATCCGCGGGACAGGTTGCGCAACGTGAGCTTCGACAATATGAGCGACGCCACGCGCCTGGAGCAGACCCAGAAGCCTGACTCGGTGGCGTGGGGACTTCCCAGCTACCTGACTCAGGGGGACATCGTGCAGGCCATCGGTTCGGGCCTGCGTCCGCGTTCGGATTCCTTCCTGGTCCGCGCCTACGGCGAGTCCGTGGACGCGCAGGGCAACGTGCAGGCCCGGGCCTGGTGCGAGGCGGTGGTGCAGCGCATGCCGGAGCCGATCAATTCGGATTCCAGCGGCCTTAATCCGGTGGCGAAGAGGAGCCCCGACGAGATCGAGTTCGGCCGCCGTTTCAAGCTGGTGAGCTTCCGGTGGCTGAACCCGGAGGAAGTATAGGCCCCGCCATACCGACCAGAATCTGCAGACCACGGACCGTGCCGGTCCGTGGCCTTTTCTTTTCCTTTGGTGGGCCGGGGGATAGAAGGAGCAATGGCGAATCTGATTGAGACCGAGGCGGCTCTCGACGAAGAACTCACCGCTCCGCGCCCGGTCCTGATCGACGCCATCCGGGAACTGCGGAGTCCGCTCGTGATCCTCGGGGCCGGGGGAAAGATGGGGCCCTCCCTGGCGGTCCTCGCCCGGCGGGCGGCCGAGGCGGCCGGGCATGAACTGGAAGTGATCGCGGTGAGCCGCTTCAGTGACCCGGCCAAGGAGGAGTGGCTGCGGAACCGTGGGGTGAAGACAGTGGCAGCGGATCTCCTGGATCGCAATAGCGTGAGGGGGCTTCCGGATGCGGGAGAGGTGCTCTATCTGGTAGGGCTCAAGTTCGGGACCGAAGCGAATCCGTCCCTGACCTGGGCCATCAACACGGTGGCGCCACTCCATGTGCTGGAGCGCTATGCGGGACGGCGGGTGGTGGCCCTCTCCACGGGCAACGTCTACCCGCTGAGCCGGATCGAGCAGGGTGGATCACGGGAAGGTGATCCCCTGACTCCCCTCGGGGAGTATGCCAATGCCGCGGTGGCGCGGGAGCGCCTCTTCGACTACGGCTCACGGGAGGCGGGCAGGCAAGTGGCGCTCATCAGGCTGAACTACGCCACCGACCTGCGTTACGGCGTCCCGGTGGACCTGGCGCAGAAGGTCTGGCACCGCGATCCCATTGACCTGCGCAACGGATTCTTCAACTGCATCTGGCAGGGAGATGCCAATGAGATGATCCTGCGGGCATTCCCGCTGGCGAACTCCCCGGCGCGGCCCTGGAATCTCACCTCACCGGGGATCTGCCAGGTGCGGGAGGTGGCCGAGCGTCTCGGTGAACTGCTGGGGCGCGAGCCCGTCTTCACCGGGGAGGAGGCCGGGACCGCCCTCCTGAGCAACGCCCGGGCTCTCTGTGCCGAACTGGGAGACCCGCCCACCAGCGTGGAGACCATTCTTGAGCGGACGGCACACTGGGTGCAATCCGGAGGGCCTTCCCTGGGCAGGCCCACCCACTTCGAAGTGCGGGATGGAAGGTTTTAAGCGTCGCGGTGGGAGGCTTCCGGGAATTGGTAAATGCCCGTCGTTGCAGGGGTGGCAGGGGCCTGATGAGTGAGGCCGAGAATCGGTTTGACGGCCCTCCCGGGAATGGGAGAGGATGCCCCCAATGTTCCCTGCACCCATTCTCACGAGACGACTGGTGCTGTCCGTCCTGGTGGCGTTGATGGCCCTGCCGGGCTTCGCGGCAGAAGAGCAGGAAGGCGAAAAACCGCGCCTCTGGACCAGTGCGGACGGCAAGAAACTCACCGGGGTGCTGGAAGAGAAGGGAGAGGACTGGGTGAAGCTCAAGGTGAAGGGCAAGCTCTACAAGCTCAAGCTCGCGAAGCTCAGTCAGGCCGACCGGGATTACCTGAAGACCCACAAGGTGAAGAAGCCCCTCGTGATCAAGACCGAGCTCAAGTCCTACAAGGACACGGATCTCAAGAAAACGATCAAGAATCTCGACGTGGAGTTCAGGAACGTGGAGGAGAACGCGGAGCTCTATCTCCTCGTGGTCTGGATCTCCAAGAAGAAGTCCGACGAGCGGGGGGGTGATGTCAGCATCAAGGAAAAGCTGGAATGCTTCTATGACCGGGACGGGGTCTATTCCCACGAGGCCGGGTTCTACGATCACAAGAACGGGGACGACTACCGCGGCTGGGCCATCCGGGTGATGGATATGAAGGGCCGGATCCTGGCGGAGCGGGCCAGCGCCTCCTCCTACCTCCGCTACCTCAAGACGGTGGTGACCCGCCGGGCCCCCCGGCCTCCCGAGGAGGAAGAGGAGAAGCAGGGAAGGTGAGGGCCGGGTTTTCCCGGGGAAACCCCGGTCGTTGGAAATCCTGCCTGACTGGCTGGCCGAGGCCTAATGGTCCAGCCATCGTCTATCTTCACAGCAGGGGCCAACAGGGATGGAGAAGATTCACGGCGCGCTTGTGGGGAAGCCGGATGCTGGCTAAAGCTCTCCCGGCCAAGGCCTTCCGATTGTGCGTATCTGCCTGCTCACCACCCAGGACCTGGACGCGGATCCCTTTCCGCCCGATGACTGGCCCTGTGATCCGCGGCCCTTCCTGTCCGAGGCGCAGTGGCACGTGGAGACCCTCAGCAAGGAGACCTCGGTGGAGGTGGTCAGTCGCCTGGTGGAGGGAGGGGAATTCGATCTCTTCTTCAATCTCTGCGATGGAGCGGCGGACCAGGGGATCCCGGGGATTGAGGTGGTGGAGACCCTGGAGAGGCTGGGAGTGCCCTTCACCGGGGCGACCTCGAATTACTACGAGCCGACCCGCGAGGAGATGAAGGAGGCCTGCCGGAGGGAGGGGATCGCCACCCCGGCCGCGGTGCTGGCCCGGGACGAGGCCGATGTGGAGCGCGCGGCGGAGATCCTGCGCTTTCCCCTCTTCGTCAAGCACCACAACAGTTATGCCAGCGTGGACTTGAGCCGGAGCTCGCGAGTCCAGTCGCAGGCCGGCCTCTTCCAGCAGGCGCACAAGATCATCTCGCGCTACGGGGCGGCCCTGGTCGAGGAGTACATCGACGGGATCGAGTGCACGGTGCTGGTGGCGGAGAATCCCGATGACCCGGCCCGGCCGGTGAGCTATGTCCCCATGCAGTATCGCTTCCCGGAGGGGGAGGAGTTCAAGCACGCGGATCTGAAGTGGGTGGACTACGACGCGTTGTCGAGTTTCCCGGTGGAGGATCCGGTTCTGGCCGCCCGCCTGCGGGAAGAGGCCGGTCGCTTCTTCGTGGCCCTCGGGGGAGCGAGTTTCGGACGCTGTGACGTGCGGGTGGATGCCGGCGGCACGCCCTACTTCCTCGAGATCAATCCCAACTGCGGAGTCTATTATCCGCCTTCCGATCCCGGGAGTGCGGACCTCTGCCTGATGAAGGACCCGGCCGGACACGAGGGGTTTACGAGGCAACTGGTGCGGGCCGCCCTGGTGCGGCACGCCCGGCGGCAGGCCGCAGACTGAGGGTGGATCAGCTCTCCTTGGAGTTGAAGAAGATCTTCAGGTAGCCCATCCCGCGCGTTTCATCATAGCCGCGCTCCAGGGCAGTTTCCTGGAACTCGGGGAGGAGGCGCACTTCCACCCCGGTGTCGAACTTCATGACCCCGCCGACCTTCTTCTTCACCCGGTTCAGTTCCTTCGAGGTGATTCCGAAGTCATCGGCGAGGGGGTGACCCTGTGCTTCCTCAAAGCGGGCCTTGTATTTCTTGAATTTGGCCACCATGGCGGGATCGCGGCGCAGGACTTCTTCCTCGAATTCCTGCATGCTGAAGTGGTTCCGGCTTTCAAAGAAGCTCATGGCGCGCTTGGCGGCCATTGTTTGCTCCGCCACGTCCCCGTCCTCCCTGGCAGCCGGGCCGTCGTCACTCTGCAGGAAGGAGACCGCCAGCCCCGCCACCTGGTTGGTGAGCAGGGAGTCGTCGGTGAGGAGATGCACCCCGAGGAAGTCGCGCAGCCAGAAGCGCGAGTGTGCCCCGGCACGGTCGAAGGTCAGGACCTGGTAGCCGCTGTCCTCGTGGACATTGAGGATGAGGCAGCCCTTGTCGATCCTGTCGGGGTTGATGCCATGCTCGGTGGTGATGCGGAGGTCCCCCTGGTGGGAGGAGATGCTCAGGAAGGGGTCCACCGTTTCTGACTTCAGGATGCAGAGAGCCTCGGCAGGACCGCTTTCCAGCGTGAGGTTGCTGACCCGTGCGATGCACAGGTCTCCCGACTTGATGTTGGGATGATTGGACTTGGCGTAGAGACGCCGGGCGATTTCGCAGCCCTTCTCGAGGAAGGATCCCTGCCCGGCGAAGATGGCCCGGGCACAGGTGTAGGTCTCGTTCTTGTCGAGGGAGGAGTGATGGGCGAAGCGGTAGCGCGCCTGGCTGCGGAAGGGCTTGAGGATCAGCTGGGAAAACAGGTCGCGATCGGCTTCCACGATCCTGCAGATCTTGCGCGAGGTTTCGAGGGGTTCATCATGCAGGGGGTTGCCCACCCGGGCGAGAACCACCTCGTCCGCGGTGGCCTTGGAGAAACCAATCCGTGAAGTCACACGGGACGGTAAAAAACCTGCGCCCGACCACCACGCGAAAAGATGGCAAGGAGTTCCCAAGGTGCTCACAGCCTGTCCACAGGGGGGAGGG
>DMYM01000298.1 GCA_003483645.1 Verrucomicrobiales bacterium | reverse complement strand
CGCGGGATCACAGATCCGCTACACCACCAACGGATCGAAGCCGACCGCTTCCAGTGGGAGCATCTACACCAGGCCCCTCCCCATTGCACCGGAAACAGGCGGGAACACGCGGGGAACACGCCGGGTTCGAGCCATTGCGGTGCATGCCAGTGCGGCCCTCATGCCAGTAGCAACTCACACCTATATTTTTATCAACGGAGCCCAAGGACCGCAGACCGACGGCGTGGTGGGACAGAGCCGCTTCCTCTCTTCGATCAAGGATCACCCGGTGTATGGCCCGCTGATGGACGACGGCCTCAATGCCTTGCCTGCCATCTCGATCATCAAGCCGAGCGGGATCGGGAGCTCGGAGGGAGAGACCTCCATCGAATTGATCAGTAACGACGGGAGTGAGCCGGGATTCCAGATCGATTGCGGGATCAAGCTCGTTGGAGGGGCCAGCACGGGATCGCCCAAGAACAACTTCCGCTGTTATTTCCGCAGCCAGTATGGCGCTCCCAAGCTGCGCTACCCGCTCTTTGCCAACCATCCCTACACCGAGGGAGGGAGCGAGATCTTCGACGTGATTCAGCTTCGCAGCGCGTCGCACGACAATTTCTTTTGGATGGGACAGACCAACCATCCGCCTTCTCCTTTTCGGGATGCCGACGCGCTCTACATTCGCAACCGCTTCACCTGGGATGTCGAGATGCTGATGGGGCACCTCTCCTTGCACGGCCGATGGGCACATTGCTACCTCAACGGAGTTTATCATGGGATTTACCAGATTCACGAGCGCCCCATGCATCACTACCTCGACAAGTATCTCGGAGGGGATCCGGAAGACTACCACTATACCAACTCCTCGCGTAGCGGAAGTGATCACGGGGGTGGGGACAGCTGGAGCACGGCCTGGAACCAGGTGAAGAGCGCCGCTTCCGCGGGCGGTCAGCAGTCGAAGGATTGGATCAACTGGAGGAGCCTGGCGGACAACCAATTGCTCTACTTCTACTTCGGAAACGACTGGGACTGGACCTCGAACCACAACTGGATGGCGGCCGGCCCAAAGGATCCCGGGGTTGGTGGCTGGCGCTTCTATTCCTGGGATGTCGACGTCTCGATGTATAACGTCAACGAGCACAACCTGGGTCGCAACACGCCCAACGGCGTCTTTCCCGCCATGATGAACCATGAGGAATTCCGGGTCTACTTCCGCGATCGGATTTACAAGCACTGCTTCCACGACGGCGTGCTGAGGGCGAATGGGCTCCGGGATGCCTTCGACTATCGCGTGGACGAACTCTGGACCGCCATCATTCCCGAGAGCGCACGCTGGCAGCCCGGGTCCACCCACAGCGCCCCCTGGGATCGCGATGGGGAATGGCAGGTTGAGATTGACTACATGCGGAACACCTTCTTTCCGGGCCGGACTGCTGTTCTGCTCGATCAGCTGCGGGCGCAGGGATGGTATCCGGTGGATGCTCCGGAGTTCACCCCCCACGGTGGAGCGGTAAATGCGGGCTTCTCGCCCATCATCAATGCGCCTTCGGGAAGGATTTACGTTACCACCGACGGGAGCGATCCGCGCCTTCCCGGCGGAGCGGTGAATCCCGTCGCTCAGGCCTACAACGGATCTTCCACCACCACCACCGCCATCGCCCGCAGCACCGACTGGAAGTATCTCGACGATGGGAGCGACCAGGGAATTGCCTGGCGCCTGCCCGCCTTCAATGACGCGGACTGGGCGGAGGGTCCGGCCGAACTCGGCTACGGCGACTCCGACGAACAGACTGTGGTCAGCTTCGGCCCGAATTCGGGCGACAAGCACATGACGACCTACTTCCGGCGCAAGTTCACGGTGCCCGACGCCTCTGAGGTTTCCGCCATCTTCATGGAATTGAAACGCGACGACGGCGCGGTGGTTTACCTGAACGGAACCGAGGCCTGGCGCTCCAACATGCCGGGCGGCGCGATCAATTCCGAGACGCCGGCCCTTGAAGGACAGCGTTCGCCCGGAGAGCACGCCTGGTACACCAAGAACGATGCTTCGGTCGCCCTCCTGGTGGATGGTGAAAACACCTTGGCGGTGGAGGTTCACCAGATTCTGGGCTCCAGTTCGGATCTGACCTTCGATTTCAGTCTGGGCCTGACCCTGCCCACAAATCCCTCGCAATTGACCGTCAACGAGACCACCGTTCTCAATGCGCGGGTCCTGCAGGGCGGACAGTGGTCGCCCCTCAATGCGGTGGCCTACACTATCGGAGACCCCGCTGACGACACCAACTTGGCGGTGACCGAGTTCAGTTACCGGCCGTCCACCCCCAGCGTCACGGAGGATCCCGGTGACATCTACAGCCGGGTCGACTTCGAGTTTGTCGAACTGCGCAACATCTCCAACGCACCCATTCACCTCAACGAGGTGCGCTTCACCGATGGGATCACTTTCGACTTTCACCTCAACCCGCTGATCGGGCTCGATCCCGGCGAAAACGTGCTCTTGGTCGAACACCGGGATGCATTTCTGGCGCGCTATCCCGGAGTCTCGCCCAGTGTGATCGCCGGAGAGTACAACGGCAATTTGAGCAACGACGGAGAGCGCATCGAGATCCTCGGGGCCAACGATGCGGTCATCCGATCCTTCACCTACAATGACAGAGCGCCCTGGCCGGAGGCAGCGGATGGTGACGGCTACAGCCTCGAACTCATCGATCCCCTCACCAATCCCGATCACGACGTGGCAGTCAACTGGCGCGCCTCTCATGGTGTTCACGGAACGCCCGACGGGATCTGGACCGCGCTCACCTTCCTCGGCTGGCGAGCGCTCAATTTCACCACCGCGGAGTTGGCCGATCCGCTCATCTCGGGTCCCGACGCCGACATCGACCAGGATGGCCGGAGTAATTTCTTCGAATTTGCGCTGGGGACCGCCCCGGACGACTACATCAATCGCAACATGCTCCCGGAGGGTGGTATCGTGGAGGACGGAGGAGTGTTCTATCTCTCGCTGACCTATACCGAGTGGTCAGGTGCCTCGGGAGTGACCTATGCCGTGCAGCGCTCTGATGACCTCGCGAACTGGATGACGGGGCCGGGCTTTGTGCTCGAAGTGGGAGCGCCCATCGATAACGGTGATGGCACCCGCAC
>DMYM01000279.1:2680-2832 GCA_003483645.1 Verrucomicrobiales bacterium | reverse complement strand
AGGTTCCAGGACGCCGCGTATATGGCGGGATTGGCGAATTCAGATTGGAGTTGGGCACCGAAGCTCGCGGATTTTGACAATGACGGGATGGTTGACGTCTTTATCAGCAACGGGATGTCGCGGCCCTTCACGGCGTCCGACATCATCAAGAA
>DMYM01000279.1:2204-2345 GCA_003483645.1 Verrucomicrobiales bacterium | reverse complement strand
CCCCTCTCGGAATTGCGGGTCGGCAACACGGATTGGGATCTTTTTGAAAAGTACCCCCCGCAAAAAGAGAAGAACCTGGCCTTCGTCAACCGGGGGAACCTGTCCTTCGAAAAAACTGGTGCAGCCTGGGGACTCGATCAC
>DMYM01000279.1:0-1890 GCA_003483645.1 Verrucomicrobiales bacterium | reverse complement strand
GGTGCAGCCTGGGGACTCGATCACGAGGGCATGACCTATGCCGCGGCCTATGGCGATCTCGATCGCGATGGCGATCTCGACCTGGTCACGGTGAATTTGGATGAGCCGGTGGGAATCTACCGCAATGATTCGGCGGACGGGAACCGGATCCTGGTGGAGTTGCAGGGGACCAAGAGCAATCGATTTGGGATTGGCGCCCTCGTGAGGGTGGAGACCACCGATCGCAGGGAACAGGTCAGGCAAATGAATCCGGCGACGGGATTCCTTTCAAGCAACGATCCAGCTCTCCATTTCGGACTCGGGAGTGCGACCATGATCACAAAGTTGACCGTGAGCTGGCCGAGCGGGATGGTGCAGGTCTTGGAGGATATTGAGGCGGGGAAAATCTACACGATCAAGGAGGAAGACGCTCAGGACACGAAGAGTGACAGCGTAGCGCCGGCCCCGTCGAAGCCCTTTTTCTCTCCGTCCGATGTCCTGGCTCACGCCAAGGTCCAGGAGCGGGAGTTCGATGACTTTTCGAGACAACCGCTCTTACCGAACAAGCTTTCTCAACTCGGTCCCGGAATTGCGGTCGCCGATGTCAACGGAGACGGCCTGGACGATCTCTACCTCGGCGGAGCCTGTGGGTGGCCGGGAGCGCTTTATCTCAATGAAGGAGGCAAGAAGTTTGGGCCCGACATCGATACGCCCTTTGATCCGGACGCCATCGCCGAGGACATGGGCGCAGTATTTTTCGACTGTGACGGCGATGGGGACCAAGACCTCTATGTCGTGAGCGGGGGATACGAGGCCAAGGAAGGTGCTTCGCTGCTGAGGGACCGCCTCTATCTCAACGACGGGCAGGGCACCTTTTCCAAGACCCGGGGACACCTGCCGGAGTTGCGCGACAGCGGAGGACCAGTTGCGGCCGCGGACTTCAACCGGGACGGAAGCATCGACCTCTTCGTAGGCGGACGCATGATCCCGGGACATTATCCAACCAGCCCGGTGAGCCGGATTCTGCAGAACGATGGATCGGGCAGATTCAGCGATGTCACGGGGGAAGTGGCGCCCCAGCTCACGGAGTCCGGCATGGCGACCGGGGCGGTTTGGTCGGACGCTGACAACGATGGCTGGCTTGACTTGCTCGTGAGCTACGAGTGGGGACCAGTCAGGATCTTCCGGAATCGGTCGGGGGTGTTGGAGGAGGCCACGACCGCCGCCGGACTCGCGTCCCACCTGGGCTGGTGGAGCGGCCTCTCGGCGGGCGATGTGGATAACGATGGAGACATCGACTACGTGGCGAGTAACTTCGGTCTGAATTCGAAGTACCATGCCACTGCGAATAAACCGGCGCTTCTCTACTATGGTGATTTCGAAGGCGACGGGACCAAGAAACTGATCGAGGCCGAGTACGAGGACGGGGTCCTCTATCCGGTTCGCGGGAAGAGTTGTTCGACCCGCGCCGTTCCTCACCTGGCGAAGAAGTTCGAGACCTTCAAGTCCTTTGCCCTCGCCGAGCTGAAGCAAATCTACCGGCCGGAATGCTTTCGCGATTCCCTCAAGTTCACCGCCACCACTCTGGAGAGCGGGATCTTTATCAACGATGGGAGCGCTCGATTCGAGTTTCACTCACTTCCCCGCATCGTCCAAACTGCACCTGCGTTCGGCTCGGCCCTGATCGATTGCGATGGCGATGGGAACCTCGACCTCTACCTGGTCCAGAATCATTATACGCCGCAGCTGGAAACAGGCCGCATGGCGGGTGGTCTCAGCATGTTCCTGCGCGGAAGGGGCGATGGGACCTTCGAGCCCGTTTCACCCCGCGAAAGCGGCCTGGTGGTCCCGGGCGACGCCAAGGGCTTGGCTTGTGCCGATCTCAATGCTGATGGGCGCCCGGATTTTGTG
>DMYM01000196.1 GCA_003483645.1 Verrucomicrobiales bacterium | reverse complement strand
GATTTTTGCAGAAAGCCGCGATTCTTCGCGGCTTTCTTATTTTACCCCTGAGGAGTAGCGGAAGGGCTTCCCCTTGGGTGGGCATTGCGCAAGAATCCTGGCTCGCTCATTCTGAGTCCACGATGCGTGCCGTCGATTACGTCTTCATTCTCTTCCTGCTCGCCGCGGCGGTGAGTTGCGATTCAGAGGACCGGGCGCAGGCCACCAACGGATCCTCCGCGGAGAGCGAGAAACCGAAGCCCGATCCGAAACCCACTGCAACCGTCCACACCCGGAACGAGGAGATTCCCTTCGCCCCCATCGGACTGGTCGATCAGGCCCTCCACCAGGAACCCGCCAGGGATGCCTGGCAGGGGGAGGTTTTCAATGACCTGGCCTCGGCCCAGCTCAAGGCCCTGGGAAAAATCCTGGTCCACCCCGCGAAGCTCTCCCTGGAAAATCTGCAAAAGCTGATTCACAGGGATTTTCGTCCTTCCGAACTTCAGCCAGGGGGGTTGGTGGTGGTCCACCAGGACGCCGCCTTCGTGGTGAAACGCCCCGCCGCGGACCAGCGTCCCCGTGCCCGACCCTTCCTTGAAGGGGTCCGCCAACTGGTCACCCCTTTTGCAGAAGCCCGCGAGCTACGCACCGAGTTCAAGATCTACTCGGTTGCTCTCGATGCAGGAGAACCGGTGAGCAACTCCTGGTTTCAGATCAGTGGACGAACGCCCGGCGGCGCCCTGGCCATGCGCGCCAGGTGGCGTTGCCACTGGGACTGGCCGTCGCCGGATGAGCCTCCCACCCTGAAAGCGATCGCAATCTCGGAATTCGAGCAGACCGAAGGCGTAGGCGGGCCGCTCTTCAGCGACGTTACCAAGACGGTCTTCCGAGGCCTTCCCGAATTTCCGAAGCAATTCAATCACGGGATGGACTACTGGACCTCCCGGCTTGAATCCCGTTATGGAATCGGTCTCTCCGGCTGGCATGGGCTGGCGGTGGGCGACGTGAATGGGGACGGCCTGGACGATCTCTATGTTTGCGAACCGGGAGGGCTTCCCAATCGCCTCTACATCTCGAGACCGGATGGCACCGTCATCGATGCCTCCGCCCTCTCGGGCACCGACTTCCGGGTGCAGACCCAGTGCGCTCTTTTCCTCGACCTCGACAACGATGGTGACCAGGACCTCACCCTCGCCACCACTCTGGGCGTGATCTTCATGGAGAACGACGGACGAGGGGGTTTTGTGGTGAAGGGGAGCAAGCTCATACCGGAAGCAGCCCCCCTGGGATTGGCCGCGGCCGACTTCGATCTTGATGGCGATCTCGATCTCTATGTCGGGTGCTATTCCCTCCGGCGGTCCAACGTGGAAGAGGGACAGATCCTGGGGCGTCCCATCCCCTATCACGATGCCAACAATGGCGGGCGCAACGTCCTCTTCCGCAACGATCGCAGCTGGCGATTCACCGACGCCACTCGTGAACTCGGACTCGACCAGAACAACCGCCGCTTCACCCTCGCTGCCTCCTGGGATGACTACGATGACGATGGGGACCCGGATCTCTACGTCGCCAATGACTACGGCCGAAACAACCTCTACCGCAACGACCGCGACGGGAATGGAGATTTGAAATTCGTCGATGTGGCCAAAAAGGCCGGAGTGGAAGACATCTCGGCAGGCATGTCCGTGACCTGGGGCGATGCCGACGGCGATGGCGACCGCGATCTCTACGTGAGCAACATGTGGTCGAGCGCCGGCAATCGCGTGGCCTACCAGCGCAATTTCCAGACTGAGGCCGGAGAGACCGCCCGCGAGGAGTTTCAGCGTCACGCCCGCGGCAATTCGCTTTTCCTCAACAAGGGCGACGGAACTTTCGCCGATGCCAGTCTCACGGCGGGGGTGGCGATGGGCCGCTGGGCCTGGGGCTCCCTCTTCGCCGACCTGAACAACGACGGACGCAACGACCTCCTGGTGGCCAACGGGTTCATCACCCAGCCTGACGACACAGGCGACTTGTGAAGTTTCTACTGGCGTCAGGTCGTGGCGCAGTCTCCCCTCGACGCCGTTTCACCCAGCGATATTTCGGGCTATCTCAAGAACTGGGATGCCCTCTCCGCCATGATCGGACGGGGCCGTTCCTTCAGCGGCTTCGAACGCCACTGCTGTTTCCTGAATACGGGCCCGTCCTCCGGCAACGAATTGGGCCGCTTCGCCGATATCTCGGCCGCCAGCGGATTCGATCTCATCGATGACGGCCGTGCCCTCGCCCGGGTCGACTGGGACCGCGATGGTGACCTCGATTTCTGGCTCACCAACCGAGGAGCTCCCCGGCTGCGGCTCCTCAAGAATAACCTCACCAAATCCGCAAACTCCTCCTGGCTCACGATCAGCCTGCAGGGAAGCACCTGTAATCGAGATGCCATTGGCGCGGTGCTCCAATTCACCATTGCTGACCGCAAGCAGACCCGCGTCCTGCGAGCCGGGGAGGGATTTCAAAGCCAATCTTCAAAGCGGATCCATTTCGGGCTAGGTGCCCTTCCCAGGGGGGAGAAGGGTCAGCTCACCGTCCACTGGCCCGGGAGCGCAACCGAAACCATCCGGGACCTCATCCCGGGCAATCACTATCACCTGAAACAGGGATCGCCCCCGAGGCCGGACCCCTCTTCCCCGCCGGATCTCGTTGCAGGATCATTCCCCGCCTCCGCCCCAACAGAGCAAGCTCGCGTCGTTCTTACCCAGCGCGTTCCCACTCCAGTTCTCGGATACGTCGACTTCTCCGGTGCGCTGCAGAAATACGATCCCAGCGACACCGGTGGAAGCCCCACCCTGATCAATCTCTGGGCCAGTTGGTGCACGCCCTGTGTCGCCGAACTCGAAGACTTTTCCGATCACCATGCTTCTCTCAAGGCGAAGAATCTGCGGACGCTCGCGCTCACCATCGAGGCCGTCAGCGATGACGGAAGCAAACCCGATCTCGGCGATGCCAAGAAGCTGGTCAAGAAGTCGAAGTTTCCTTTCCAGGTTGGAGTGACGGACGCCAACGGCCTCCGTCTCCTCACCGTCCTCCACAGCAAGATCTTTTCCCGAGAGCGTCCCCTCCCGCTTCCCATCAGCTTCCTGGTCGACAAGCACGGACAGCTCGCCGTCATCTACCGCGGGCCGGTCAAACTGGAGCAGCTTCTCTCCGACCTCGACCTGCTCGAAGCAGCCCCCGTGGTCGTTTTCAAAGCCGCCTTTCCGTTTCCCTCCCGCGACGGCATCGATCTCTTCCCGCTGGGCGAGCTTGATTTTGCCAAGGCCTATCAGGACGGAGGCTACCCTGAAGGCGCCCGCCGGCATGCCCGCCGAGCCATCGCGGCCGAGTCGACGAACAATCCCGCCCTGGACGCCGCCAACCGTGCCCG
>DMYM01000056.1:10191-10313 GCA_003483645.1 Verrucomicrobiales bacterium | reverse complement strand
CCCCGTCCGACCGAACGGAAATCCCAGAAACGGCGCGCGTCGGTGAAGTCGGTGTGTCCGCCAAAGACACCCACCGTGCCGTCGCCGTGACCCCACCACGCATCCTTCATGTGCACGTGGAA
>DMYM01000056.1:0-9838 GCA_003483645.1 Verrucomicrobiales bacterium | reverse complement strand
GTGTAGAGGAACTTCACGTAGTCGACGCCCTGGTAGCCGAGATGGCTCGGGTCGTAGTTGAACCCGAAGCGGCTATGGCCGCCCACGGCCTCGATTGCGCGTGCGGCGGAAGCGATGTCAAAGGCAATCTCGGTCGGGTGCACCTCCAGTCCGAAATCGACGTTAACCGCATCGAACTCATCAAGGATCGGCTTCCAACGCGCCGCAAAGTCATCAAAGCCCTTCTGGTAGTAGTCCTGGTTGGTCGGCGGGAACGCGTAAATGGAATGCCAGATGCTGGAACCGGTGAACCCATTGACCACTGCCCGTTCGGAACCGGCAGGCTTGTCCGCCATGTAGGAGACCCCGGCATCAATGAACTTCCGGCAAGCCCTGGCGGTATCGATCATCCCCTGGGCCGCGCGCTGGCGCACCCCCTCCGGGTCACCGTCGCCCCAGATCTCAGGAGAGAGGATGGACTGGTGGCGCTCATCGATATTGTCACAGACCGCTTGTCCCACCAGATGATTTGAAATGGCATAACAGATCATGTCGTTTTGCTGGAGGAGCTCCCAACGCCCCTCGACGTATCCGTCCTCATTGAGCGCTTTCTGGACGTCGAAATGATCACCCCAGCAGGCAAGTTCGACTCCGTCATAGCCCATGTCCTTTACCTTCGGAAGAAGATCGGGAAGAGAAAGATCGGCCCACTGGCCGGTGAAGAGTGTTACTGGTCGTGCCATCGGTTTGTGTGGTTGCGTATTACGTTCAGTCATTAGGGAGCGGAAAGGCCTCGTGCAAGGCTGAGACCCACTTTTGCTCCAATCCCGTGTAGATTTCGCCCACGCCCTCCTCCGGAGTGACGGTCGAGCCCTTCTCGGGCTGGCAGAAGGCTTCCTCCAGCGATTCCAGCGTGACACCGCAGGCGGCGTGGGCCGCCCGCATGGCCGCCCCCAGCGCCGCCGAACCCGCCACCCTCAATCGAGAGACCGGCACACCGAAGACATTGGCCACAGTCTGGGCAATACCGTCGTTCTGCGAGGCGCCACCGGTGAGGTAAATCGTCTCCGGAGCCACTCCCAGCCAGCGGGAGTGGACCTTCATGTTGAGGAACTGTCCCTCCAGTAGTGCGCGTGCCACCGACGCCGGGTCGCGCTGCCCTTCCCGCCATCCCTGGTAGACCGCATCCCTGGACTCCACCCGCGGGGTGATTTCCGCTCCAAAAAACGGAAGCATCAGGCGCCCCTCGTTCCCAGCTGGTGTCCGGGCCAGGCCTTCCCGGTCGAAGTCCGACCAGTCCAGACCGAAATCCTCCTTCACCCTCTCGCGCGCAAGTGATCCGTTGAGAAAGCAGATCAGGCTCATGAACCCGCCCATGGGATTCCCGAAGACATGCCCAAATCCGTTCGGGTCGGTGCGCGGTTCGGGCATGGCGGCGAAGAGGGTGTCGCTCGTTCCCAGGCTGATGACCACCTTCCCCGGCCTGGAGGCGCCCATCCCAACCAGACTGCAGGGATTGTCTCCGGAAAAGAGGACAACCTCGCACTCCGTGTTGAGGCCGTATTTCTCGACGAAGAATGCGCTCACCTTCCCTGCCACCGTGGCAGACGGCTGGGCGGGAGGAAGCTTCCCGCGCAGGTCCGGGGCGGTGGCCTCCAGCAGGTCGTGGTCCCAGTCACCCGAGGCGAGATTGAGCAGGTTCATCCCCGCCCCGTCGCCGTGATCAATGGCCACACTCTGCCCCGCCAGGATGGATGCCATGAAGGAGCTCACCAGGTGGATCACCCCGGTGAGTTCCCAGCTGTCATAACTCATCCTCGCAAAACGACGGATCTGAGGTCCGGTGAAACGCTCGATCGCAATGGAGCCGCTCCGGCTGCAGACCTCGGCATTACCACCCACCGCCTTCGCAATCTCGGCACACTCCGGGCCGGTGGAGGTGTCCATCCAGATCGGCGCGGTCTGGCGGGTGAGATGGGAAAGGATCTGCGACTTGAGGGTTCTCCCCGGATCAAGACCCTGCACGGTGTCTGCAAAGCCCTCATCGAGATACACACTCCCGTGCTGTTGACCGGATCCCGCGATGGATGCGATCTGCGACAGATCAACCTCGCTGGCAGCCAACCGCTCGAATAACAGCTCAAGGGCATCGAGCCACATAAGCGGATCGCTGTGCACTTCGCCGTTCTCCCCCCCCGGGATAAAGCCCGAGGGCTGACCATAGTCCGGCAAATCA
The DNA here is from genome assembly GCA_003483645.1 of Verrucomicrobiales bacterium. Taxonomy (GTDB): domain Bacteria; phylum Verrucomicrobiota; class Verrucomicrobiia; order Verrucomicrobiales; family Akkermansiaceae; genus Roseibacillus_B. The sequence goes on along the minus strand of DMYM01000056.1, from coordinate 7,623 downwards.
TCCGCAAAACTGATTGATTCCTCATGGAGGATCGTTCCGGCGACGGTATCCAGGACCACCGCCGACACGCTCTGCGTCGAGGAATCTATACCGAGGACCGTTGGCATCGTGCTGATCAGTAAACTATGCTGGCGGTGCTAACCAAGGAAAGAGCGATGGGCGGGGAACAGGGCCGTCGGGTTTCCGGCCTTTCTCGCCCTTTTTCCCATACAGGTCATCCGCGCCACTCAACACGCAGAACGCCCCTCCCTCTTGGGTCCCTAGAGATAATCATTCAGCAGATTCTCGAGCATTTCCTGGCGGCCACTGTCCAGCACGGGGGGCTCAATGCCCAGGGCATAGGAGTTCAACGCATTGAGATCGGTGGCTCCCGACTCGATTTCCGCTCCTACCCCACTGTCGAAGGACGCATAACGGGCCTTCACGAACTCGTCAAAGCGACCGTCCTCGACGATTCTGGCCGCAATCTTGAGTCCCCGTGCGAAGGCATCCATGCCTCCCACATGAGCGTGGAAGAGATCCTCCGGCAGGTGCGATTCCCGGCGCCGCTTGGCATCAAAATTAAGTCCCCCGGTGGTAAAGCCCTGCCCTCCATTCATCTTGAGGACTCTCAGCATTATATTGGCGCAGAGATAAATATTGGTTGGAAACTGGTCAGTGTCCCACCCGATCAACTGGTCACCACGGTTTGCGTCGATTGACCCCAGAGCCCCGGCGGCAGAGGCCACGTCAAGCTCGTGCTCCATGGTATGTCCGGCCAGCTCGGCATGGTTGGTCTCGATATTGAGCTTCAAGTGATCCAGCAGATCATACTCCCGCAGGAAATTGAGGCAGGCTGCGGCATCAGAATCATATTGGTGAGTGGAGGGCTCGCGGGGCTTGGGTTCAATGTAGAATTGACCCGTGAAACCGATCTTCCTGGCATGGTCAACCGCCATGTGAAGGAATTGGGCGAGGTGATCCAGTTCCCGCTTCATGTCGGTGTTGATGAGGGAGGCGTATCCTTCTCTTCCGCCCCAGAAGACATAGCCGGCACCTCCGAGGGCATGGGTCGCTTCAAGGGCGTGCTTCACCTGGCTTGCAGCATAAGCGAAGACATCAGCGCTCGGTGCGGTGGCCGCCCCCTGGGCGTATCGTGGATGGGCAAACAGGCAGGCCGTCCCCCAGAGCAGCTTCTTGCCACTGCCCTCCTGGGCCCCTTTCAATTCCTGCGTCACCCGCTCCAGGTTCGCGTGCGTCTCAGCCCAGGTCGCACCCTCCGGGGAGACGTCGCGATCGTGGAAGCAATAGTAATCGATCCGGGATTTCTCAAGAAACTCAAAGAAGACCGGCACCCGCACCAGCGCGTTGTCCAGCGACTCGCTCCCGTCGTCCCACGGCATGAGGGCCGTGCCCACACCGAAGGGATCACCCAGGGGGTTACGCATGCAGTGCCAGTAGGCGGCACCGAAGCGCAGGTGGTTCTTCATGCTTTTCCCGGCGACCAGTTCGTCCGGATTGTAGTGGCGGAACGCGAGAGGATTGTCCGAATCCGGCCCTTCAAATTCGATTTTGGAGACGTTGGGGAAGTAGCCTGACATGATGTGCAGAAACTGTTTGGCACACTGAACCATGGTAGTTCAGGGCGGGCGACGCTACAAAGCAGCCCCTTCCTCGACCAGAAATAAATCCGGGATCTTTTTGTTGAAAATCGTTGCGCCATTGTCGGAAGAAGCCAACTTCTCCCGGATCTGATTTAACTCAACTCCGCAGGAACGGATTTCCTCATGATCAGCGAATCCGAAGTGCCGAACCCGACATCTACATCGATTTCACCCGTACCCGGATTTGAGAGCTTTGTGAGAACACTGCGCCCCGGTCAAATTGCACTGGGACTCTTTGAGGCTCTGCCCGATGTTCTCTTCTGGATCAAGGACCGCCAGAGCCGCTTCGTCTTCGTCAACCGTGCCTTCAGTGATTTGATCCGCCGCAAGCCTGAAGATTTCATCGGACGCACCGATACGGATATCTTTCCCGCCGAGATCGCCCGCACCTTTCTTCAGGATGATGAGAATGTCTTCGAAACAGGAAAACCCATCCTGAACAAGATGGAACTCGTAACCCGCAAGGCGGGAGGGATCGAGTGGCGCATGACTTCCAAGGTGCCGCTCTTCAGCAACGATGGGGAAATGGTTGGCACCTCGGGAATCTCCAGGCGGCTCGACCAGCGGGAAGGACACCCCCTTCCAACGCCCTACCGCGCCCTCTCCAAACTTGTCAATTTCGTGCACGACAACGTGGATCAGACTCTCCGGGTGGAGGAACTGGCCCGCCAGGCCGGGATGTCCATCAGCACCCTGGAACGGCGCTTTCGCAGCCACCTCGGCACTTCCCCCAAGCGCTTCATTCTCCACGCCAAGATCGCGGCTGCCTGCGAACGCCTCCTTCACACTCCGATGAGTGTAGGCGAAATCGCCGAGTCTCTGGGTTACCACGAACACGCTTCCTTCACCCGCGCCTTCACCAGCGTGATGCACATGAGTCCCACCGCCTACCGGAAATACTACCAGTTGAAACCTTGAGGCCAGCGGATCTGGGCCCACACCCCGGCATCATTGTCCCCGGAAACAAATCCTGTCCTGACCCTCAACCGTATCCGGAGTCCTGCACCCTTCACGGCCTCTCCGCCAGGAGAGGGCTGATGAGATCGACCGGTTCATAAGGTGAACCGAACTGCTCGCATATCAGGGTGGAGCTGATACGGGCCGATTCGTCATACCCGGTGCAATCACTCCCACTTGGCTGCCTGATAACCCCTCAGATCAGAACTGAAAAGGACGGGGGCGAGAGCCGTGCAGGTTTACCCGCGGAGGAATGTAAACCCTCCCCGCACCCTCTGATCCGCTCCGGGATCTAGTAATATGCTTATATTAAGCATATTATGAAAAAGCAGCTCTCTGCCAATTTTGCTCTTTCCATTTTAAACTAGTTAGACTAGTTTGTTTTTGTGAGGCGAATTGGAATATTTGAGGCCAAGACCAAGCTCAGCGCCATCGTGGCGGAGATCATGGCTGATGGTGAGATCTTCCAGATCACCAAGCATGGTCGGGCGGTGGCCGAACTTCGTCCCCCCACCGGGAAACCAGTCGCGCCTCAGCGTGGCACCGCCAGTGGTCCCGGTTTCTGGATGGCCGACGACTTCGACGAACCTTTGTAACTGCCTTTCAACTGCCCACCTTTCCTGCCTCGACCCTGCTGAAGCGCCCGCGAGACAAGATTGTTCACCCCTCGCCGTTCAACCCTTATCGAGAGATCACCCCTGCCGCTGCCTGAGCCACCCTGAGAGTCACCCCGTACAGAGTTCACGCTGTCCCCCCCCTTTACTGCTACCCTGCAAACCCCTGCCTTGTCGGACCCCGGGATCTGTCCCGGGGTCCGGCCCCTTCAGGAGTAACGAGTCCTCTCCCTTCACACGTTCCCCCTTCCCATGAATCTGCTCCTCGACTCCAATACGGTGGTCTGGTTTCTCGAGGGAGCCCCCGAACTTTCCGAGACTGCAGCCAGCCTCATCGAGAGCCTCGACTCCCGGTCCCTTGTCAGTTCCGTTACTCCCTGGGAGCTCGCGGTAAAGACCGGTCTGGGCAGACTGCGCCTCCCCTACCCTCTCGGAGAGGAGTTCGATGCCACCCTGGAATCAATCGGTTTCGAACTCCTGCCCCTGAGTCGGGCTGCGCTTGCACGCACGGCGCGACTTCCGGGGCACCACCGTGATCCATTCGACCGGCTTCTGGTTGCCGAGGCCCTGGAACAGAGTGCCACCCTCGTCAGCCCCAACGAGATCTTTGACGACTACGGCGTCAAACGTGCCTGGTGAACATATTGCCGATCAGGGATCCATCTCTTCACCGGCCAAAGCACAAAAAGCCCTCCGGATCCGGGATGTCACTTCACCGGGGACACCGGGCAGGGCCACGTCATCCACCGCCCGGATGGGCTGCACCTCGCGCGTCGTTGAAGTGAGGAAGGCCTCGTCAGCCTGGGCGAGGGCACTCACCGGCACCGCCTTCTCCCTTACCACGAGCCCCTCCTTTTCGCACAGCTCAATGACCAGGGCCCTCGTCACCCCAGCCAGGCAACCGCTCGTCAGGGGCGGAGTAATCAGTAGCCCCTCGCTGACGAGAAACACATTGGAACCAGTCCCTTCACACAGTTCCCCCTTTGTGTTGGCAAAGATGGCCTCCCCTGCTCCCTTCGCCCTGGCCGCTGCCAGAGCCACCACATTTTCGCCATAGGAGGTAGTCTTCACCCCGGCCAGAGCGCCGTTCTCGTTTCGGGAATAAGGGACCACGGAGACATCCTCGGTCTCTCCCCACTCCGCGGTACGAGAAGCTGCTACCAGGGTGGTCTCCCCCGCCTCGCCCCGCTCACTCCCCAGGGGTGCCGGCCCTCCCGTCACCGTGATGCGAAGGCGCGCCCGGCACTCAACCAATCCGTTGGCCTGCAGGACCTCGAGGCTGGCGCTTCGGAGTTCCTCCAGTGAGCCCACCGAAAGCCCCATCGTTCCAGCCGATCGCTGCAACCGCTGGTGATGACGAGTGAAGGCAAAGGGAGTCCCCGCGCAGGAAAGCATCGTTTCAAACACTCCGTTGCCAACCGTGATCCCATGATCGAAAGGCGAGATCCCCCCCTCGTCCGCGGCTCGCAGGGAACCATTGATCCAGATCGTCGCTGCCATGAACGGGAGCACATCGTATCCTGGGAAGGTTTGCAACATCGACCGAAACACCGATGATCGCTTTCAGTCTTGAACTACCTTGCCCCTCTCTACCTCGCCGGACCCACCGATGCCTCCCGTATCGGGAATCTCCTGGGCGACTTTGTGAAGGGCCCCCCTCCCCTCTAGGTCAGGATTCTCCTAGCTTTCACTCGACTCCTGAGCCTTGCGCTCGGCCTCTAGCTCGGCCTCAAATTCCGCCTCCTCCTTGGCCTTAAGCTCTGCCTCGCTCTTCTTTGCAGCCTCCTCAGCGGCGGCATCCTCGGCGGCATCCTCGGCGGCATGCTGGGCCGCGAGCTTTTCGGCTTTCGCAGCCTCGCGAGCCATGCGTTTATCAAACTTCCTCCGCTCGCGCTCGCGGCGCTTGTAGTCTTTGCTAGGTGTGGCGGCCATGGGTAAAATCCTTTAATTAAATGAGCGATGCTTGTTTGGGGCGCTCTCTGATCTATCCTGTTGGGCACTATGGGTGAACACACAAATCCAAAGACGGAAACCTACCCTGATTCTGGCCTCTCAACTCTCCTTGGGATTATAGCAGTGATTAGCTTCATTGCCGCGTTTATTCTCTGGGTGGGGGGCGAGGAACCGATTCTAGTAATTGGAACCTTTGTGGGTGGATTCCAATTATTCATCATCGCTTATGTGATTAAGGCTTTAAAGAACATGGAGTTCTACCTGAAGGTAATCTGCGAGAAATGATCAAGGGGTGGCGGAATTCATTCTAGAAATGACCAGCCCTTGTTTCGGCCTTTGCAGTTACATTTGCAATTATCACCCACGCTCTGCCTGAAAATGAGTTGCCGGGCCTTGGCGGCACTGTTGAGATGAGCGTTATGAACGCTATCTAGCCGAAACTTAGCTTTTATTAGATTGCATAACTATCTAAGCAACAGCAGTTAACATCATGAAACGAGAGAAGACTCCAACAGCTCACGGAACTCCCGCAGGGCATCTTCCAGGAATCTGAGCTCCCGTTCGAAAGCGAACACCAGTTCGCTTGCCGCCGCGAGGTCACCCGCCGCAACCCGCTCATCCAGTTCCGTCACGCAATCCCATGTGCGACTGGCGCAATAGTTCCCCACCAGGCCCTTCAGGCGGTGGGCCGCTTCGTGCAGAGCCCCGGCATCACCCTTCCGCTCGGCCTCCATAAGACTCTCCCGCATTGCTCCCGACTCTTCCTCGAAAATGCGAATGAGTTCACACATCAACAACTCATCACCGATACGGTTTCGAAATCCGTCCGGATCAAAGACCTTCTCATCCGGTTTCTTCCCGTCGCGCTGCACCTCTCCCGTTTCGCACTCGGAAACCCCCTCCCTCGCGGTGGAATCACCCTCCGGAGCAGTTCCACACCCAAAGCGCTCCACCACCCCGTAGAATTCGTCTGATTCGATAGGTTTGGAGATGTAATCGTCCATCCCGGCGTTCAGGCACTCCTCGCGGTCTCCGGGCATGGCATGCGCAGTCATGGCGATGATGGGAACATGCCCACCCGTCTTCTTCTCCCGTTCCCGGATTTCCTGGGAGGCCTCGAATCCACTCATCAGCGGCATCTGTATATCCATGAGGATCACGTCGAAGTCCTTCTTCCTGGCACGATCCACCGCCTCCAGTCCGTTCTCGACCACCGTGACCCGGTGTCCCCGCCTTTCCAGCAGGCGAACCGCAACCAGTTGGTTGACCTTTCCATCCTCCGCCAGGAGGATCTTCATCGGGGCCACTCCGCTCCGACGCTCCCCGGCCTCGCTACCCCTCCGCCGAGCCAACCTGGTCCCCATCCCCATGGTGAGCATGATGGCATCGAGCAACATCGATTGCTTGATCGGCTTGTTCACGACCTTCATGATTCCCAGTTCACCAACCTCCTGGCCCGGGGTGCCATCGCTCACTGGGCTGAGCAGGATCATTGGCAGGTCCGACCAACGCGCCTGTCCCCGGATGCGACTCGCCAGCTGAAGTCCATCCATGCCGGGCATGGCGCGATCGACGATCGCCAGTTTCACCTCCTGTCCTTCGCTCTCCAGTTCCTCCAGCTTGGCCAGGGCGCTCTCCGCATCCGGACAGAGGATGCCGGTCATTCTCCATTTGTGAAGCATTTCGCCCACGATCTCCCGTTGGGTTGTATTGTCATCGACCACCAGGATGGGGAGTCCATCCAGCGATCGCAGGATGTCGGCCCCGCCGCTCGTTTCCGTCGCCCCCACACCAAAGACTCCCGTGAAATAAAAGGTGCTGCCTTCTCCCTCCACGCTCTCCACCCAGATCTCGCCTCCCATCTTCTTCACGATGCGCTTGGAGATGGCCAACCCCAGTCCGGAACCTCCAAACTCCCTGGTGATGGAACTGTCAGCCTGTTCGAACACCTCGAAGATCGTTTCCAGCCGGTCGACCCGCACTCCGACACCCGTATCCCTCACCTTGAACCGAAGTTCGATCTGCTCATCCAGCTTCTTCCCAGCCTCCACGCTTACCAGAACCTCACCCTGGTCGGTGAACTTCAGAGCATTGCCCACCAGATTGATAACCACCTGGCGCAGCCGGGACAGGTCGCCTGCCAGAATCCTGGGAACCGCAGGCTCCACCCGGAAGGCCAACTCCAGATCCTTCTCGGCCGCACGGGGAGAAAGGGTATGGAGAATGTCGCCCAGTGAGTCACGCAGATCAAACTCTCGTCGCTCCATTTCCAGTTTACCCGCCTCGATCTTGGAGTAATCGAGAATATCGTTCAGCAGCATGAGGAGTGCCTGGGCCGATTGCTCCACGAGAATCTGGTAATGACGTTGCTCCTCGGTGAGATCCGTTCCCAGGGTCAGTTCCGTGATCCCCATGATGGCGTTCATGGGGGTGCGTATTTCATGGCTCATGTTGGC
>DMYM01000525.1:1117-3933 GCA_003483645.1 Verrucomicrobiales bacterium | reverse complement strand
ATCACTGTTGCGGAGCGGTGAGAGACCGGGCCTCAATTTGGACCATCGCCACAGGAGAGGTGACTACCGCTTCTCTGAGTATCGCCTTGATCCGGGCGACAGGCTGTTTGCCTTTGCAAAAGCGGAGCTATTGAGTGATCCCGGGCAAAAAAAAGATGAGGTTGATTACCGCCTGAACTTTGACGCGAAGGGATCGTTTACCCCGGTGCTCTCCGAGGGGGCAACCGCCACTTCGGTGCGCAGTGGTCAGGGAACAGGTGGAGTCCTCCTAAGTGTGGGCAGCCTGGTAGCCTTTGCCTTCGGCATCATGCTGTTGTGCTTCAAGCTGCGCATCCACCGGCTGCTGGTTTTTCTTTCCCTGCTCAGTGGCCTCAACCTGTGTGTATTGCTCATGATGGGCCTGAAGATGATGTCTACTGACCTGAAAGACGGCAAGGATCGCCTTTCCCGTCACGCCCGGAGCGCCACCGCTGCCGTCGAGAAGGAGCTGGGCCTCGAGGCTGGTTCCTTTCGATGGGAGGGCTCCCTGCAAGGGCTAAAGTCCCAGGAGGAGCATACCCGGCGGCGCGTCCTGGGAATCCGGCAGGATTACGCGGCTGCAATAGAACGCAGCAACGCGATCCTCGGCAGGTTCCCGGAGCGCCACCTCGCACCCTTCTGGGATGTCCGACCGACTGCCTCGATCCTTGGACCTGATGATCCCCCGGCGCCCGATTTCGAGATTGCTCCGAGCCCGATCCCGAAGTGGCTGACCTGGGTGGGGGGGATCCTGGCGCTGGTTGGCGGCGTCCTGGGCAGTGTGCTCGGATTCAGGAGGGTGAAGACCAAGCGTTACATTGAAAACGTTCCGACCTCCCTGTCGACCGGGCTTGCCTACGGGCCCGCGGAGATCAAGGGGAAGGCCGTCCTCTATGAGGGGAGGGATCACTTCATTGAGGGGCCCCTGACCCAGGCCAAATGCTGCCATGTCCACTACAAGGTGACCGAGACCAGGGGATCAGGGAAGAATCGCAAGACAGTCACCATTGAGAAATGGACCGAGCAGGTGCCCTTTGAATGTCACGACGCTGAGGGTGCTGTCCGGGTGGTCCCGGAGGGCGCGGAGGTGCAGGCGGACCTCGCCATGCACAGGAGTGCCGGCCGGAGGGACTATTATGAGTACCACATTGCCGAGGATGAGGAACTCTACATTCTGGGCTCAGCGGTCATTGAGCCGACGGCGGGAGAGACGCTGCAGATGGCTGACGGGGATAATGACAGGTTTCCGTTTATGATCTCGGACAGGAGTGAGGATGAAACCATGCTCAAGATCAGTCGTGGGGGGTTGATCAGGATGAGCTTTGGATTCATCGGCATCGTCATGATGGTGATGCTGATGTTTGCGGGCACCGGTTCCTATTCTCCCAGTGACTTCCTGGCGGCAGCCCTCACCGCCCCGGCTTTCCTTGTGCTCAGCACCTTCATATTGATGTTCAATGACCTGGTATTCCTGCGCAACCGCGTCAAGCGGGCCCATGCCAACATCGAAGTTTCCCTGAAGAAGCGAATCGACCTGATTCCGACCCTGGAGTCCGTCGCCAAGGCCTACCTGGAGCACGAGCGGGAGGTGCATCAGAACATTGCCGCGTTGCGCTCGATCCTCAGTGGCAAGAAGAAATACAGCCCGGAGGAAATTGACTCGGCGATCCGCGCCGAGAGTGCGGTGACCAACCGGATGCTGGCACTCGCTGAGGATTATCCGGATCTCAAGGGTAACGAGGTCATGAGCAATCTCATGGACAAACTGGTCCTGGTGGAGAATGAAGTGGCCCTGATGCGCGACGGCTACAATGACAGTGTCGAGCTTTACCGCACAGGTTCGCAACGATTCCCCGAAATCATCCTCGCCAAGGTTTTCCACTTCCGGGATGCGGATTTCCTGCGTGCTCAACTCGAGGTGCGCAAGGCGCCAAAAGTGGCGTTGGAGACCTGAGCGAAAGATCCCCAACTCACCCCAGCCTCCCGGCCCGTTCCGGCGCCTTGTCGAAAAAGCGAATTCCTTGCAGTCTAACGCATTTTCATTTGCCCTTTGTCGACGAGCAAGATTTCCCCATTCCCCGTGCCGAGAGAGGAACGGGGAATCGCATGTCAAAGAGTTATGACTGCCCCTTTGCTACACGCTCGGGATCTAAAGCAATAGAATGCGGCGCTGATCTCAGTTGCTTGTCGCGGCTGCCTGAACGATGTTAATAACCTGAACAGGTGGCGCCTCTTGCCGTCGAATCGCCACCGCACGGCCCTCAAGAAACGATATTTCCATTTCCTCACCATTCCCGCTCTGGGACCCGAGGAGCACACTCAGGTTCTCCAACACCTGGAAGAATGAGTTGACTCACCGACATCCGATTCCAGAGAATCGAGGAAATGTTCAAACACTCGAGGCGCAGGTTTCTCCGACAATCCATGCTCACCGCCACTGCTGCCATGGCTGGGCCCGGCGCACATCCGCTCAAAGCCGCGCAGAGCAAGAGCTCCAACGAAAAGATCGGAGTGGCCATCATCGGAACCGGTGGGCGGGGAGCGGCCCATACCAAGGCCTTTGCCTCGCGCACGGATTGCGAAATCCGCTATCTCTGCGATGCAGATCTCTCCCGCGCGCAGGGTCTCGCGGGCAGTGTCGTCCGGCATCAAAAGGCTGTGCCGAAAACGGTGCAGGACATGCGCAAGATCTTCGAGGACGACTCAGTGGATGTCGTCTCGATCGCCAGCTGCAATCACTGGCACGCACTCGCTGCAATCTGGGCCATGCAATCCGGCAAGGACGTCTACGTCGAAAA
>DMYM01000525.1:503-780 GCA_003483645.1 Verrucomicrobiales bacterium | reverse complement strand
CCGGTGAGCCACAATGTCAGCGAGGGTCGACGTATGGTCCAGGTGGCGCGGAAGTACCAACGGATCTGCCAGACCGGCACGCAATATCGCTCGCATGGATCAAACCGAGCCATGGCCGAGTTTATCGCGGCAGGCAAGCTGGGTGAAGTGAAGCTGGCTTTCTGCATGGTGGGCAAGCGACGAGGATCCATCGGAACACGAGGGAAGTTCGATCCGCCCAAAAGCGTCGACTACGATCTCTTCTGTGGACCAGCCCCTCTCGCTCCAGTGACCCGGC
>DMYM01000525.1:0-180 GCA_003483645.1 Verrucomicrobiales bacterium | reverse complement strand
CAAGTTTCACTACGATTGGCACTGGATCTGGGACCTGGGCAATGGCGACCTGGGAAACAGCGGAATCCACCGGATCGACATCGCGCGTTGGGCACTGGGTGTCAGGGGACCAGGGAAGGCGGTAATGAGCTACGGAGGGCGTCTCGGATACAGCGATGCCGGTGAGACTCCGAACACCCA
>DMYM01000341.1:1193-2665 GCA_003483645.1 Verrucomicrobiales bacterium | reverse complement strand
GAGCCGGTGCCGGCAAGGAAGCGGCGTCGTGTGGTCATGAAGGGAGACGATTGGCCTTTTTTGTTCTGCCGTCCATCTGATACGGCTGCGGTGAGGAGAAAATCCGGTGAATCAGGCAGATTGGGGAAAGACGGGAGGGAATAGCTTGATCAGGGGGTGGGATCCCGGGGTATAGAGACTGCAGCATCATGAAAACGAACGCTCTCGCCCTCACACTGACATTTTCGATCGGGTTGCTTGCTCCCCTGGCAGCTCAACTCGAAATCAAGGACACCAAGGGAAAGCACCTCGACATCCTCTCCGGTGACAAGGTGCTCGTCCGCTACATGTACGAGTATGACACCTCGACCGACGAGAAGAAGCATGCGACCTACAAGCCGTATCTGCACGTCTTTGATGCGGTGGGGAAAGCCCCCATCACGAAGGGTCCGGGAGGCCAGTACACCCACCACCGTGGCATTTTCATCGGGTGGAGCAAGCTGGGGTTCAACGGCAAGAGCTACGACCGCTGGCATATGAAGGACGGCGCGATCGTCCACCAGAAGTTTCACGAGCATAAGACCCGGGGAAACACGGCAAGCATCACTTCGGTCACTCAGTGGAACGACGGGGGCAAGAAGCCGATTCTCGACGAGGAACGTACGATGACGGTGTGGACTCCGGAGGAGGGATGGGCCCGCGTGGTGATCTTCTTCAAGAGCAAGCTGACTGCGACTTATGGTGATGTGGCCCTGAAGGGGGATCCGGAACACGCCGGTATCCAGTACCGGCCTGCCGACGAGGTGAACCGCAAGAAGACCAGGTATCTCTTTCCCAAGGAGGAGATCACGGCTGGCAACGTGAAGAAGCACAAGGATCTGGCCTGGATTGCGGAAACCTGCTGGCTCGGGGATAAGGCGCACAGCGTGGTGCAGCTCAACCATCCCGGCAATCCCAAGGGAACCGTTCATTCCGCCTATCGCGACTATGGACGCTTCGGCTCCTTCTTCGAAAAGGATATCAAGAAAGGCGAGACTCTCACCGTGAATTACGCGTTCGCGATAGTGGATGGGGAACTTCCCAGCCGGTCAGAGATTCAGGAGGCTTCCGACATGTATGCGGAGATGAAGGAGAGGAAGGAATAGAGCGCTGTGGCGTGCTCACGGTCTCTCGGTTTGCGGTGCAATCCTGCTGCCGCGCAGCTTCTCTTCTCGTGCTGAAAAACTGCAGTCCAGCCGGGCCGCGCCCGGCTAGAATCCGGTCTCACGCTTTTCCAGCCACCCGGTTACCACCTTGGTCCATACCCGATAGCCGGCGGGGTTGAGGTGGAGACCGTCCTTCTCGAAGAATTCCCTAATCAGCTTCCCGTCCGGGCCGAGCATCGGGCTGGCAATGTCGAGGCAGTGAAGGTTGTCATGGGCCTGTGACAGGTCGTGGATCATCTCGTTAGCCCGTTTCATTTCGGGCCAGAGATGCCATCGTTTGATGCTGGG
>DMYM01000341.1:624-837 GCA_003483645.1 Verrucomicrobiales bacterium | reverse complement strand
TGCAGGTATCTTGCTGCGAACGAGCTGAGCGAAGGTCTGGTAGTCGGCGACAACCTGTTCCGCAGTCTTGTTGCGGTTGATATCATTGTCCCCGGCGTAGAGGAAAATGATCCGGGGGTGGGAGGGCAGGACGATACGATCGAAATACCTGATGGCGTCCGATAATTCGGATCCTCCAAATCCGCGATTGATTGTGAAATGGTCGGGAAAGGA
>DMYM01000341.1:0-298 GCA_003483645.1 Verrucomicrobiales bacterium | reverse complement strand
CTGGAGAGATCCCACTTTCGAATACTGGAGCTGCCCAGGAAGAGGATAGGATTCTCTGGCGGAGGAGCCTCCCTGTCTGCCTCCTCGAAGGCCTTGATTGAAGGTTCCCAGTCCTTGGGCGTAGCGCGTTCTCGTGCTATTGTCTCCCGGAGTTGTTCCTGCGGACCGTGGTGGCCTTCAGCAGCGATGAGATTACACAGGAGTCTGGCACTCGGCTTGGAGACGTTGGCGTCACCGGGCCAGAGACCTCCGTCCCAGCGGAGCGACTGCCCGTGGTGGAAGCCAAGGGTGGCCACCA
>DMYM01000122.1:2811-3023 GCA_003483645.1 Verrucomicrobiales bacterium | reverse complement strand
CTCCTGAGGCCCGCAAATCCATAGATCACACCGATCGACGACATGGCATGGGCATGCCTCATCCGGCCGTGATGCGCAACGAGGGCATCCGCGAGCCGGCGGGCCAGTTCGGGCTCCTTGCCTGCCACCATGAGCGCGGACGCCATCGCGCCGGTGCGGGCGGAAATATCGGGACTCCGCGGGGCCCGCGAGGAATAGCCCAATGCTCCCGT
>DMYM01000122.1:648-2543 GCA_003483645.1 Verrucomicrobiales bacterium | reverse complement strand
GGTGCGGGCGGAAATATCGGGACTGCGCGGAGCCCGCGAGGAATAGCCCAGCGCTCCCGTCTTCTCGTCCAGCGAGGCCTGCACTTCCTGGAAGGATTGATTCCACACCACCTGATCCACCTCGTATCCGCATTTCCCGGCCAGCGCCCAGGCCAGGTGGGCCTGCACATTGATGATGACCAGACCCCCTCCATTGTAGGGAATGTCAAAATGATGCCCCATCCTGCCCTTGGTAGTTACCCGCGCGGCGAGGAGATCGCAGTTTGTCTTCAGGGCCTTGGCGAAAGACCTGTCACCGGTCGCCAGTTGATACTCGGCAAGGAGAATAGCGGTGCTGGCCGCCTGCCAGTTCTTGGGACCGGTGCGCGGATTCTTCAAATCAACGGAGGCAGTGCTCTTCTGGTTGATGAAACCGATCGCGGCCTTGATAGCCGGAAGGTATTTCCTGTCATCCGCCGCCAGCAGTGAGAGTGCACAGAAAGCGGACATGTAGACGTCAGCGTCACCTCCTACCCCCGGTTGCCAGCACCCGTTCTCCTGCTGCGTGGCATGCAGATGATCGGCAATGCCGGCAAGCAGGCCCGCGCTTTTGAGTCCCCCCCTGGTCAGGCCCACTCTCAGGGAGACCAGTTCCTTCCCGCGGCGAACCTGCAGGGACAATTCAGGGGGGGCAGCTGCACTCGCCGCGATAAGTGCCATTGCGAGGTCCGTCTGCGGCCCGTCCAGCCCCGTCTCGGTGCTCTTGGAGAACGGCTCCGACTTGCGTCCCCCGGCTGAGACGATGCGGTCACCAACCAGCAGTCCGGCTTTCTCCCCGGGGCCACCCTTGCCCACATCCATGATGAGAATCTCGCGCTCTCCATCGGAAAGGCGCCCCGTCGCCGAGAGCACCCCCAACGGAAAATCGTGATGTTCCCCTCTCTTGCTGTTCTGCAGCTTGGGATGGTAGCGCGGGAAAATCGAATCTGCGGCGTGGGAAGACAGGGACGCAAACAGGAGCAGAAGCAGAAGCGGATATCTCATGGAGTGCGTTGATCCTGCTCAGATCCCGATGGTTCGTCAAACGGGCAACGCCTGCCCACGCACAATCTCTCTTCCGCGCTCTCCCCGGCACGACACCGTAATCGCCCCCGGCAAGCATCCCCAGCCAGATTATCTACGCTGGACATCGAGGCCTCAGGGCATAAAGTGCCGCACATGAAAACATACATTCTGGCAGCCATGGTGCTGGTAGGCATCACCGAGCTGAGCCTTGCAAACCTGAAGATCCCCCGTTCTGTCTATCAGGTGGAGGACATGGAGGAAGCCATAGCCACAGCCACCGAAAAGGAGAAGCCTCTCATCTTTGTCTTCACTGACCCGGGCACCACATGAGGATCTTGCCTGGCCGCCAGTTCGGAGGCCTTCAAGTCGTTCAAGTCTGTCGGCGTGGTTGTTTTTGCCAATTCCAGAACGGATTTCGGCAACCTTCCCGCCGGAGCCAAGGAAGTGCGTGCCAAGGGCGGCAACACCATTCCAATGGTGTTTGTCACAACCGCTGACGGACGGAAGGGCATTGACGCGATCCCCTACACTGCTCTGAAAAACGACATGCGCAAATCCGTGCGCACCCTCCGGACCACCCTGGAGAACGTCGATGTGCTGAATGGTGGCGCAGAAGCCGACAGCAAGACGACGGAAGATGACCACCCGACCACTCCTGCGGCCGACCAGCCTGAGTTCACCGAATGGAAAAACACTGCCGGTCGCGCCATCGAGGCCGCCGCCAGGGAAGTGAAGGGCGGAAAGGTCCTCTTCCTCCTCCCGGACGGAAGAACGATCTGGTACGACATCTCCAACCTTTCCAAGGAAAGCCGGAAGAAGCTCCTCCCCGCCCGCGCTCACCGTTGAGTGAG
>DMYM01000122.1:0-317 GCA_003483645.1 Verrucomicrobiales bacterium | reverse complement strand
GCTCGCCAGGGGATTTGCTCTACCTCGCTCCGGTCTTCACCCAGTCGGGAACGGCCCCGTCTCCGGTCTCCTTGCCCCCGAGCACCCAGCTCAGATTGAAGCGGGCCAGGGTGGATCCTCCCTTGGGGCCTCCCTCAAAATGGAGAAACACCATTCCCTCGGTCTTTGTCCCGGGACGTCCCGAAGTCATCGCGGAGTAAGCAAACGCTCCTTCAAAAACGAGCCGCTTGACCGGCCAGGTCTTTCCGCCGTCAAAGCTCGCCCAGACGGCACCCAGTCTGCGGCCGCCCGGACTGTCACAGTTGCTGTAGAGGAGA
>DMYM01000522.1:3623-3773 GCA_003483645.1 Verrucomicrobiales bacterium | reverse complement strand
CGGTCCATCGCGTAATCGGCAGGCACGATGGAACCGGCGTCGGAGCTGTAGTTCCAGTCGGTGGGCCAGCCGCGCGGGGCCGCAGGTTGCCGGGCGACTCTATCGACGAAGATATACGTCTGGGTGTCTGTGTTGGTCGAAAGCCAGTCC
>DMYM01000522.1:0-3221 GCA_003483645.1 Verrucomicrobiales bacterium | reverse complement strand
GCCACGGGTGGGCGAGGGTTTCGAGCCGTCGGTGGTATAGCGGATGGTGGCGTCGCGGGTATCGCTGGAGATGGAGACTGAGATCGGGGCGCTGTAGAATCCACGATCGACATCGAATCTGGTGTCCTTGACTACCCCCGGGAATCCGTTCCCGTTGGCAGCCCCGGGAGTAGGGGGACTGAAGAATCGCGGGGAACCGATGTCGGCCTGTGAACCGTAGGAAATGTCGGTGAACTGCCCGGGGAAGGAGGGGTGGAAGGCGTCATCGATGGTCGCGCCGTCGGGGCGCACGATGGCGAGGTATTCACCGATGGCCTCGAGCTTGAAGTTGGTATGCGGATTTCCCTCGGGATCGACCTGGTTGATCCCGGAAGCGAAGACCACGAAGTAGTCATTACCGGAGATGACAACGTCCGGGAATGCCCACTTGGTGAGTTTGTCGGGATCGTCGGTCAGGTAGTAGGAGTTGAGATTGAGCGCGATGGGATTGGGGTTGTAGATCTCGATCCAGTCCTCGCGGGTGTCGAATCCGTCCCGCAGGCCGGTTCGATTGCCTGCAAGGATCTCGTTGATAACGAGAGGGAGGACGAGGTCAGGGAAGTCGGCCGGATTGTTCGGGTCGGAGCCCCCGTTGATTTCAACTGGATCGCCGAAGCCGTCCCCATCGCTGTCGACCATGCTGGGGTTGGTGAGGTGTCCGTTGTCGAGGGAGATTTCAGTTGCATCATCAAGGCCGTCACCATCGGTGTCCCTGAGGAGGGGGCTGGACCCGGGATCCGCCGCTCCATTGAAGACTCCGCTCCCGTTTTCGAGATCGTCGTTCAGTCCGTCCTCATCCGTGTCACTCCTGGCAGGGTTGCTGCCGAGGGTCTGCTCCTGCAGGTTGTTGAGGAGATCGCCGTCATTGTTGCCGACTCCCGTGGCGGTGGTCAGGTTGCCGAACCAGGTGAGTTCCCAGCCGTCATCGAGGCCATCAGAATCGGAGTCGTTGACCAGTTCCAGGGGGAAGGCTTTCTGGTAAGTGTGCCCGAGGAGATCGGTGGTCTGCACCCGCACGGAAAGGATTGCCCCGGTTGCAAAGGTAGTGAGGTCGCGGTTGGTGCGCAGTTGATCGCCCACAATGTCGAACTCTCCATTGTGATTGTCCCCGGTGCCGGGGACCAGACTGTAGGTGAAGGAGTCCCCGGGGGTGATGTCGGTGGAAGTCAGGGTTCCGATCACGGTTCCCACGATGGCACTGTGCGAGACCGTGTTACCGGAAAGGGCGAGGTCGGTAGGAGAATCCGGAGGACTGGTCTGGGTGATTTCGAAGCCGTTGATGACCGCGAACTGGGTGTGGACCGAGGTGGCCGACAGCGGGATCACACGCAGGATGAGGTCCTGCCCGGTCATGGCCGGGAAATCGAATTCAACGGTGGAGGGCAGGGTTTCGGGGTGGGGACCGCCATAGGTTTGTGCGCTGGCCGGATTGCCTCCCGGGGTGCTGTCGGTCTGCCGGAAGGCACCACCCGCTTCCGGGCCCTCCACCAGGGTATAGGAGCCGCCTCCATTGGTGGAATACTCGACCAGGAAGAGCCCGTTCATGTGCTCGGTATCGTGATGAAAGGAGCGCCAGCGATAGGTCGCAGCCGGCAGGTTCTCGAGGGTGAAGGTGATCCGGGTGGGGGTGCCGTTCACGCCGTCGTAGTCTCCATTCCCGCCATTGCCGCTGCGGGTGTCGACTCCGATCCAGTCGGTGATGAGGCTCAGTTTGCTCCCGGTCCAGTTCCCGTCGTTGCCGCTACCGCGGTCAATCATCTGTTGCACGCGTCTGTCGCTGGAGTCCGGGAAGTCGACCGCAAGGGAAATGGTGGTCCCGAAGGCGCTGTAGTCGCGGGGAGAAAGGAAATCGGAGGCGTTCTCGTGGGCCGCGTCGTAGGAATTGTAGCCGGTCTGGGGGTGCGGTCCTCCGTCGTTGCTGGTTGAATTGAAGTCGATGAAGAGCTGGGCGGAGCAAGGTGAGGCATGGGCGCAGAGCAACAGGATGCCTAGGATGGGCTTGCGGAAGTTCATCAGGGGTTCCTCAGGACCCTAGAGGCCTGACGGGGTAATCGCAACTTTCCCGGGGCACCGTTTCCGCGCCTGATTACCTCATCCAGGATATGAAAAAGGCCGGCGGGAAGCCGGCCTTTTAAAGGATCGTTCCTGTTGGTCTCTCCGGCTAGCGTCGACGGCGGAGAAGAAGCAGAGCACCGAGCAGGCCCAGGAGGCTGCTGGAGGGTTCGGGGACCTGCGTGAGCTGGAAGCCGTTCATCCCCCAGATTTGAGCATGGACAGCGGTGTTGGCGTAAGGCGCGAATTCCAGAACCACGTCATTCACGCCGTCCGTAGTGAAGGACGTGTTGTAGATGGATCCCTGTGCCGCCATTCCGGCAAAGTCATTCACGGTAACTGCCGAGGTGGGATTGCCGCCCTGGCTTGAATCAGTCATGACTCCGTCGGCGAGTTGGGTCAGGCCGGCTCCGGTGTCGATTTGCACGCGGAAGGTGCCATGCACGTTCTCGGTGTCGTGGTGATAGGAGGTCCAGTTGTAGGAACCCGCAGAAAGGCCGCCGAGAGTGAGGGTCATCAGGGTGGGGGTGCCGGCGGCGGCTCCATCCCAGTTTCCATTCCCGCCATTGCCGGTGCGGGCATCGATCCCGATAAAGTCGGTCACGAGATTCAGATCGCTGTCGTTCCAGTTGTTGTCGTTTCCTGCTCCACGGTCGATACTCTGTTGCACGCGCTGGTCGGTGGTGTTCGGCCAGGCGGGGGTGATGGTCACATTGGCCGCACCGGTGAGGGCAAAGGAGGTAGCGTAGGTCGCGGGGGCGAACTCGGCGATTTGCTCGTGATTGGCGTGATAGGAATTCCAGCCCGAATTGTTGTGGGCGGCTGCGGATAGCGACGGGTCACCGGCTGTATTGGAATTGCCTCCTCCATCCTGATTGGAGTTGAAATCCACCCAGAGGGCAGCTTGGGAACTTCCGGTCAGGGCGAGGAGCAGAAGAGAAGCAGGGAATACCTTTTTCACAGGACTGGAGAGATTATGATGAAAATCGGGGAGATCAGTCAAGGGTTAGCGACGGCGCCGGGCGAGCAGGCCCAGTCCGACCAGGCCCAACAGAGCGGTCGAGGGCTCAGGAACGGCGTTGAGGGGGGTCGCGAAGGCGATGGCGTTGATGAGCGCCTGGGTGCCCGCC
>DMYM01000062.1:879-4521 GCA_003483645.1 Verrucomicrobiales bacterium | reverse complement strand
GTTCACAGGAAACGAGGCGCCCCTCGGCGTCGAAGGAAAGCCCATTTGATCCGGGTTCAGGATAACCCGGTGTCACCCCGGTATAGCCTGAGGGACTCATGAAGACGGAATGCCCTTCCTTCTTCTCCGACCACTGGTAAATCGTGTTGGCGGGAACGTCGGACCACAACAGGCGGCTGTTTTCCTTGTCCCAGACCGGCCCCTCGGACCACACAAAGCCGGAAGCCAGGACTTCGATCCTGGCATCCCTGGCAACGAGCTTGTCGAAGGCCGCATCGTGGCGGACGACCGAACCGATATTCGGGCGGTCAGCCCACAGGAAGGGAGCGGTCAGGAGGAGGGCACAGGTGGCGAGTGTGGTGTGTTTCATGGTCTTGAAGAATTCGATTGATGACTCGGGCGATCGACCGGAACCGTAAATACTAATCGATCTTAAGCTTGGGGAAAATTCCCTTGGGGGCACGGAAGTACTGCGGCCAGTCGATCCAGGTTCCTTCGGCAGTAAAGAACTCCCTCTCTACGACGTACCAACGGCCACGCTTGTAACGCAGGAGGACCCAGAGGACTTCGTCGGCCTCCTCGATCCATTCCTCAAACATAGTGCCCGCATAGTTGATCCTCTTTCCCTCCTTGGTCAACGGCAGGGCATCGACGAAAGCCCAGTCCTTCTCCATCATGATATGCTTGATCCGGAAGGTCACCGACTGGTGAACGGCATCTTCAACCGGATCAGTCACCGCCGCCATGATCTCGCGGAACTCCTTGCTTCCCTTTTTGGGAACGACCGGCGCGGCGCCCACCTGGGAACCGAGGAGAAGAGCAAGCAGAAGAAGCAATCGCATTGGCGTGATACCTACCTGCTCCTGCCTGCTCCCGCAAGAATAGCGTTGCAGGTCCTGAAAATGGAAGCGGCCCGGGCCGGACAATCCCCCCGGAGATCACAAAATCCCCCCAATTTGAAAATCAGGTCCCGGGACCGCGGTTGGAAACGGGCAGGGACCATACGCCCTGCGCCCAACCAAGAAAACAACGCAAAATACAGGCATCTGAAGAAGGAGTCCTGCCGGCGAGGCGGGGCTCCTTCCTTCTGTCCGGGAGGCCCGAGCTCCATGCGACGGTTTCCTGGTCGGATCTCAAAGGCACGGCAGACTTGCAGTCTGGTGGCGTTTTCCCATGAATGGACCTGCATGATTCAGAAATTCGCTCCAGCCTTCGCCAGCCTGTTTATCGCCTCCTCCTTCCCGTCCCCGGCCAGTGCCGGGACCACCAAGGTCTATCTTGGAACCCAGGGACGGGGTGAGAGCAAGGGGATCTACCTCTGCGAGCTCAATACGGAAACGGGCGCCCTTTCAAAACCCAGGCTCGCTACCACCTTGTCCGGATGCGGCTTCCTCGCCATCCATCCCAGCAGGAAGTATCTCTACTCCACCGCCCGCGGCGATGGCAACCAGGTCGCAGCCTTCCACATCCGGGATGACTACACCCTCGGCCCCATCAACCTGCAACCCTCCGAGGGAACGAGTCCCTGTCACGTTTCGGTGGATGCCACCGGAAGCTGCCTGATGGTGGCCAACTACGGAAGCGGCAGCGTGGCGGCCCTCAAGATCGACGAAGATGGCTCGCTGGTAAAATCAAGCTCCTCCCACCAGCACGAGGGATCCAGTATCAACGAGAAACGTCAGAAAGGTCCCCACGCCCACTCGATCTATCCCGGACCCGACAACAAGTTCGCCTACGCTCCTGATCTCGGGATCGACAAGGTCGTCATCTACAAGCTCAACGCCGGAACGGCCACCATGGAGAAGGTTGGCTCCGCCGACACCCGGGCGGGAGCCGGGCCACGCCACATGAAGTTCGGCAAGGACGGACGGCAGGCCTACGTTCTCACCGAGTTGCACCTGACCGTCACCGTTTACGACCGGGACCCGGCCACAGGACTTCTGGGCAAGAGCAAGCAGGACGTTAAATGCCTGGCCCAGGACATCGACCCCGACGGGATGAGCTGCTCGGAAATCCGCGTTCATCCCAACGGGAAATTCCTCTACGCCGCCAATCGGGATGGGAAGCGTGCCGGACGTGACTCGATCTCCGTATTCCAGGTTCTTGAAGAGGGCAGGCTCAAGCGCATCCAGAGCATCCCGGCAAAAGTGAGCATCCCCCGCAACATCGGCGTCGATCCCGACGGCAAGTGGCTTCTCGTTGCGGGCCAGCGCTCAGGCAATGTTCCCGTCTTCAGGATCAGAAAGGACGGCACCCTGCAGGACAACGGCAATGAGGTGAACGTAGCCAACGCCATGTGTGTGGAGTTCCTGAAGTAAGGCTCCTGACGGCAGCCGGTGCCGGAAAGTTGTCGCCCCCAACGGGGCGCGGAACAACCAGTGCAACTCCCATCGCCCCATCAGATTAAACGCGTTTTTGCGTTTCAGGTGGCGCAATAGAAATGGCAGTAGATAGTAACGACCAATCCATCGACACGTATCATGAAATCCACACCCCTGCTGCTCACCCTCGCTCTTGCTGTTGCCGCCTTCGCTGCTCCTCTGATCACTCCCAGGGACGATGCCCGCCGGCTTGAAGTCCTCTTCTTCGGCGCACCCACCAGGAATCATCCTGGACACGATCCCATCACCCGCTACCGCGTGCTCAAGAAGCACCTCGGAGACGATGGCATCAACCTGACTTACCTCGAGGATCCTTCCGAGGCCCTGGACGCAGTAACGCTTGCTCATTTCGACGCAGTTCTCATGTACGGCAACTGGGCCCAGCGCGGCCCCATGCCAGCGGAGCAGGAAAAGGCGCTCGTCGACTTCGTGGAGAAGGGTGGCGGGTTTCTACCCATTCACTGTGCCTCGGCCTGCTACGGGAAATCGGAGGCTTTCGTGAAACTGGTGGGCGGCGTCTTCAAGTCTCATGGCGGCGGGGAATTCTCTGCCAGGACCACCAACACCACCCACGAAATCACAAAGGGCTACCAGGGCTTCACGGCCTGGGATGAGACCTATGTGCACGAACGCCATGGCGCGAATCGGACCATCCTCCAGGAACGCGACGGCGAACCGTGGACCTGGATCCGCAGCCAGGGAAAAGGACGGGTGTTCTATACCGCCTCCGGCCACGACCACCGCGTGTGGGACCAGCCGAACTTCCACGATCTGCTTGTGCGCGCAATCTACTGGTCGGTGGGGAACGAGGCCAAGGGGAAGCTCGACGCCCTCAAGCTCCCCAAGTTCGAAATGATGGACGTGCAACTCCCCGGCTATATCCAGCGCAAGCTGGTCACCAGGGTGCCCAAGCCCTTCACTCCGGAGGAGTCCCTCAAGCTCGCGCAGGTTCCTCCCGGATTCGAGCTCTCCCTCTTTGCGGCCGATCCCGAGATCGTCAATCCGATCTTCATCAACTGGGACGAACGCGGACGCGCCTTCGTGATCGAGACCATCGACTATCCCAACAACCTGCAGGCCGGTAACATCGGCAACGACCGCATCAAGATCTGCGAGGACACCGATGGCGACGGCCGTGCCGACAGGTTCACTGTCTTTGCCGACAAACTTTCCCTCTCGACCACCATGGTCTTTGCCAATGGCGGAGTGATCTGCACCAACGGATCCGACGTCCTCTTCCTCAAGGACACCGACGGCGACG
>DMYM01000062.1:0-554 GCA_003483645.1 Verrucomicrobiales bacterium | reverse complement strand
GACACCGACGGCGACGACAAGGCCGACGTCCGTGAGGTCCTCTTCACCGGCATTCGCACGGGCGACACCCACGCGGGCACCTCCAACTTCCGCTACGGGGTGGACAACTGGATCTGGGCCACTACCGGCTACTCGGGATTCGGCGGTGAAGTGGGCGGCACGCAACACAGCTTTGGCAGCGGGGTCTTCCGCTTCAGGCCGGACGCCTCGGCCATGGAGTTCCTCCAGAACACCACCAACAACACCTGGGGACTGGGCTTCACCGAGGAGTTCGACATTCACGGTTCCACCGCCAATGCCAACCCGAGCTGGTATCTCACATTCCCCCGCCGTTATTACGAGCAGGCCGGCCTCTCCCAGCCGCGCACCCCGCGCGCCGATGACAATCCTCTCTTCTTTCCCAGTTCCACCGACATCCGGCAGGTCGATGCCCACCATCGCTACACCGCCGGGGCAGGACACGCCTTCTACACCTCGCGGCGCTTCCCCAGGCGCTACTGGAACAATATCGCCTTCATCTGCGCCCCCACCGGCAAGCTGGTCGGTCAATGGGT
>DMYM01000108.1 GCA_003483645.1 Verrucomicrobiales bacterium | reverse complement strand
AGCGTCCGACCTGGTGCAGTTGGGGGCAGAGGTGCCGGTCGACATGGATGCCTTCGATAACGATTGGACGACCATTCGGGTCTCCATCGTGCCGGAGGCGATCGGAGAGACTGTTCTGATCGAGTGGAATTTCACCAGCGATGATACCCCCGACAGCTTCAGCGGCCTGTCGATTGATGATGTCCGGGTGAGTGACTGAGTCTTCCCTGTGACTGGAGCGGGTGCTGCGATGGAGAACGCCGTCTGAAGGGGGCGAGTCCTCATCCGGTAGAGCTAAGAGCTCTCCTGGGCGAGTTCCGGTTCCTCGAGGGTGATGTCATCATTCGTTCCGAAGGCACCATCGGGTCCGGCAGAGGAAAACTCCATGTGGGAGCCGGAAATGGGATGGAAGCGGAAGGGTGTGCCCCAGCGGTCGAGAAGTTCGTTGCTTGCGCTGAGGGCAGGGTGACCGGGGTCGAGGAATACCAGCCGGTGGGGGTTCCTGCCCGTCAGGGCATCGACCACTTCCCGGTTTTCTCCTGCTACCGGGTTCTGATGAAATATCCGACGATAGGATTCAATGGTCTTGCGGAGCAGTCCGAGATCGGACTCGGTCTCCTGTCCTTCCTCGTTGAGGGCATCCAGCATTTCCATCACATCCTTCTTGTGGATGGTGCCATTGCCCTGCCGTTCGAAGGGTGGCGCGCCGAAGGCGAGTGGAAGGGGTGCGGGGTCGAGGGCGTGCGGGTTGCTCTTGAGTTCCTCGATGGAAGGAGGACTGTAATGGGATCCCGGGGCCGGGGAGATCATTGCAGGAGTCTTTTCTGCATTTTCATCGTGGCCCTTCCCCGTGACGGTGCGTGCTTCGTGATCGGTTGGCCCCGGTCCGAGGGTGAAAAAGAGGAGAGCCGTGAGCATCACGGCGGCGAGGAGAAGAAGACAGGTGCTGTTCCGCGCCGAAGGTTTCATCAGATTCCGTTGAGATAATCCATGTGAGGATTGGACAGCATGCTGTTGTAATTGGCAGGATTGTAAGTGCTTCCGAAGGGTGAGGTGAAACGATCGAGATTGGGGAAGATCGTTGCGATTTCGGGATCGCCTACGCCCATCCACCGGGCAAGTGGGGCACTGAATTGCTCCACGGAGCAGGTCGGAATCCAGCGTCCGCGACTACTCCCCGGCGTGCTCCAATTCCCGGCGGGATCGAGATCGGGATAGTAGCCGTAGACATTGCCGCCCTTGACGTCGCCACCCATGGTGAAGACGTGCGTGCCCCAGGCGTGGTCTGATCCGGCGGGCCCGGGAATGGTACCGTTCGGTGTCAGGGTGCGGTTGAAATCGGAATGGGAAGCGAGGATGAAGTCGTTGTAGGAGAAGGCATCGTCCTGTCCGGTCTCGTGGTTTTCGAGTTCGTGCATGCAGTCGTTGAAAGCCTTGAGGGCGTCATTAAGCACGGTCATGTTGTCGTCGAGATCGCCGGCCACATAGCCGTTGCCGGTGCTGTAGCCTCCCTGGTCCCCGTGGGTGTCGTGCCCTCCGTAGCTGCAGAAGAAGAGTTGGCGCCTGTTGCCGAGGCAGCGCCGTCCGGCCATGAGTTGCGCGATCTTGAGGAGCTGCCGGGCGAGGTTGGGCAGGATGTTCAGGGCGTTATTGCTGCTGCTGTTGACGGTCGCAGGATCGATCCCGTGCTGGATGAGGAAGGTGGCCGGGATGTAGGGCCAGGCTGACCCCCGGCTGTCCACCGCAGTGGGATGGAGCCATGCGCCGGCCTCCTCAAGGGAGGCGCTGACGTAGCCTTCATTCTCGCGCGCCTGGCGGACCACATTGGTATAGCCTTCCTCAAAGAGGTGGGCGTGTGTGTAGTCCATGATATCCTGGAAGGCCTTGAGGCGCTTGGCGGAGGTATTTGACTTGTAGCTGTGTTTGTCCTGGGAGTTCCCCAGGGCACTGGAATACTGGGTGCCGTAGCCGTTGAGGCTGATGGCACCTGATTTGGTCACGGAGTATTGAGGGGAGACCTGGGTGAGGCCGGCCTGGATGTCGTTGATGCCCGAGAGGGAGACCGACATGGAGATCTCGCTGTCCGTGTTCCGGGGGTGGAGGATGTCTGCGATGCGTCCACACCAGCCACTCTGGAAGGGTTTGTCGGGGAGGGAGCTCTGCCATTGGTTCTGCTGGTCGCTGTGAGAGAAGAGCTGGGGAGGAAGAGCCACCGTGTCGTAAGTGGAAGCCTTGGTGGGAACAACCAGGGTGCCCACGTTGGCGGCGATGGAGAGATCGCCATCGTCGAAGAGAGTCTTTACGTCGGGCAGGGCCGGATGGAGTTCAAAGAACTCCGCGCCCACCGGAGCGGATCGCGCTGTCGCAAGATTGGACGCCACAATTGGGTGGGTGGGATTGTTTCCCCCGGTGGGCAGGGCCAGCACCCCGCGGTGTGCGTCATAGTTGGACCGGCCCGGATGCAGCAGACCGGGCATGAGGAAGTTGTTGGCGTCCTTGGCCCCGAAGAGAAAGAGGACCACGAGTGCCTTGTAGTCTCCCAGGGATTCGGAACTGTTGGCCAGCGCGCCCTGCATCAGCTTCATGTGTGCGAGGGTATTGACCATCCCGGTCAGGCCCATCGCGGAACATGCCGACTTGGCCATGAAGGCGCGGCGGGTCAGGGGAAGTTTCTTTCTCGGATTCATGGTGTCCTTTGTGCGGGGTTACTTCTGGATCAGGTATTCAGGACTGGTAGCCATGAGGTAGAGTGCGTTCCGGACCTTGCTCCAGATCTGGTTGTCGTCATTGGCGCTCCAGGTATCGCGCAGGTAGTAGAGAAGCGTTTCGCGGGGATTGCGACCCGGGTAGTGAGTGAGGGACCCTTGCGGCACAGGTATGCCGTCATCACCGGGATCGATCGGGTAGAGGATTTTGAAGCGGCCTGCCAGCAGGAGGTTATCGAGGTCATCTATCAACTGAAGGTCGATCTCCTGTTCGTCATCCATGGGGTTCCCGGGATCGATCCGATAGTTCCGGTAGCGATTGATCCAGGCGTAGTAGTCCGGGATGATGTTGTCGTCGGTATAGGTGGTTGATCCGTTGTTGTATTGGCGCTGCGTCCCGTAACCGGCGAGGGCCGAGTTGGCGTTGTTTCCGCCCACGTTGGTGGCACTCCACCCGTTGCCGTTGTAATGCGACCGCCAGTAGACATTGATGTTCTGTAAGGCACTGCTCTCGGTTACGATCTGAAATTCGGGGGCCACTTTGCCATAGCTCGCGATGAGGCCGCCGGGTTTGTAGCCGGGGAGGAACCAGTTAAAGACAGAGGGCGCCCTGAGGGGTACTTGCCCGAGGGCGGTGGTGCCTCCGTTGTCGAGATTCTGGAGGCGGTAGGAAGTGCCGGGCAGGCGGGCGAACTTCCCGGGACCGGTCGGAACCAACCGACCGGTGGCATCATGTTTCACCATGCCCTCGAACTTGGTGAGGGAGGCTGCCGGGTAATCGAAGTTGTGCAGGTCGGCGTCGCTGGTCGGGGTCAGGGAGCCGATATGGGTCTGGAGTGGCAGGAGGATCGGGTCGCCCGGAATCACGCTTCCGTCCAAGGTGATCCGTGATCTTCCTCCCACCGCGCGCAGGGCCTGGATCCAGGCGATGATGGGTTCCTTCTTGCGGCCGTATTCCGGATTGAGTTCGGATATGCTCAGGTTGCGTGCTTCAGGGTCCAGCAGGATGGCCCGCACCACCTCATCGAGTTGGCCGTTGGTGTTCCGCCAGGTCTGGGCCACCCGGTAGAGATAAGGACCAGAGGGGTTGCTGGTGACCAGTCGCTGGATGAGCCGGTAGGCAATGAAGACCGGGGTGGTCTGGTGATTAACCATGGGATCCCTTGACCAGGTCGGAGCGAAGGACTTGGGTGTGGTGTTGAGTTGCGTGCCAGCCAGCAGGTTGTGGACGTCTCGCAGGTCCTTGTCACCCTCGTTCCGGTAGCGGCCGTTTGACCTGCCGTTGTTGCTGATGACTACGCCACCCACGATGGTCTTGTTCCCCCTGTCATGCCGGTTCTCGTAGAAGGCCATGGGGTAGTTGTAGCGGGAGGAATACCAGCTGTTGCCGGGAGAATCGTCGTACCGACCGGATGGCGGGTTGTCGGGG